>QILJ01000212.1 GCA_003233295.1 Ignavibacteria bacterium
TCAACCCTGACACAAAAGATTGGATAACCTCTATTTCAGAAGATGATAAAGGAAATATTTGGTTCGGAAGAGACGGTTACGGAGCGAGTAAATTTAATGGAAACTCATTTGTTCATTTCACAACAAAAGAAGGTTTGAACTCGAATAATGTCCAATCAATTATGGAAGACAAAAAAGGAAACATTTGGATTGGAACGAGAGTGGCAGAGAAAGACAACTCTGATACTGACAAACGATATGGTAAAGGTGGATTGAACAAATATGATGGTCACAAATTCGTTCACTTCCCTGAAATGAAAGGACTAAACAAAAGTGATGTTTTCGCAATTTACAAAGACAGCTCAAACGATTTATGGATTAGTACGACAAGCAACGGAGTGTACAATTACACAGATAATGGATTTGTAAATTATAAAGTTCCAACTTCAACAATGGTTTTTTTAAAAGATATAAATGGGAATGTTTGGTTAGGATGTGCAGGCGGTTTATACAAAATTGACAAAGATGGGGAAACAAAAAATGTGACTACAAATGGACCTTGGAATTAGAATAACGAAAGGCTAACACCGTATATAATTTATTGCTAGTTCTAGCCTACTTACGAAAATCCTCGCGGATTTTCTATTAGGTTTTTATTTGCTAAATTAGGTGCTTAAACCATGCAACAAACCATATACAAACACACTATGCTTTATTAAAAATCAGAACCCAAATTGAAAATCTTACTCACAACAATACTTCGACTTATTTTAATTATTTTTTTGACAATTATCACTCAAATAGGTGGAATTGTATACTTGTTGAGTTGGTTACTGAATAAAAAATGGAAAGCGAATCTGAAGTTTAATTTAAACCTCTGATTACCTTTTTCGGGCTTTATTTAATTGCTACATTTTTAATAGTTCCTTTCACGGCTCCGATATTTGGAAGAGAAAAAGTAAAACATTCTAAAAAAATCAAGCCTACAAACTTTATGACTGTTCTTCTAAACAGAAACTATGTAAGACCAGAAATGAATGATTTATTAATTGCAGCGGAAAAGCAACTTGGAAAAACGGATATTGAAATTCATTATTTAGATGCAAATTTTCCTTTCATAAATAAGTTTCCTCTTCTTCCTCATTTAAGTCATAATGACGGAAAGAAAATTGACATAAGTTTGATATACGAAACTAAAATCGGAGAAATATCAAGCAAAAAAAAATCGCTAAGTGGTTATGGAGTTTTTGAAAACCCAAAACCGAGTGAATTTGACCAAATAGAAAAGTGTTTAAATTATGGCTATATTCAATATGATTATCCAAAATATGTAACTTTTGGAAAAATTAATAAAGACTTAAAATTCTCTGAAAAAGGAACTAGGCAACTAATCAAAAGTCTTTTAAACCAGCAGAGTTTAGGCAAACTTTTTATCGAACCGCATTTAAAAGGCAGACTGAATTTGAATAATAATCGAATAAGGTATCACGGATGTCAAGCAGTAAGACACGATGACCATATACACATTCAACTGAAATAAATTAACAAAACACCACATATAATTAATGGGAAAAAGATTAGATTATATAACTTCAGAATTAAAAGAGTTTATAAAAAACCAGAAGATATTTTTTGTTGGAACAGCAGCTGTAGAAGGAAGAGTTAATATCTCACCAAAAGGAATTGACACGTTTAGAGTTGTAGGAGACAATAAAATTGTTTGGCTAAACTTAACCGGTAGTGGTAATGAGACTGCGGCTCACTTGTTAAAAAATAATAGGATGACAATTTTATTTTGTGCCTTTGAAGGAAAGCCGTTAATACTAAGACTCTATGGTTCAGCAAAAATATACCATAACCGAGACCAGGAATTTGACACCTATTTAAATCTATTTCCCAAATTAGCAGGAACAAGGCAAATAATTGAAATGGACGTTGACTTAGTTCAAACATCTTGTGGATATGCAGTGCCTTTTATGGATTTTAAAGACGACCGAAAAACCTTAAATACTTGGGCTGAAAAACAAGGAAATGATAAGATAGAAAAATACTGGAGCGAGAAAAACACTCAGAGCATTGATGGATTTGAAACCAATATTTTTGGTGGATAAAAACTGTGTGCAATAGTTCCTATATTCTAGCGAGGGGCAGTTGATGGAATTGAAACTCCAACTTTTATTAATCTTTCGTGCGAACCAATGTAAAATTATACATCACTTCAAATTATATACACAACCATTAACAATTATTAAATAAAAGTGACTAATTATGGGGTATAATATTGTACTTATAGAACCAGAAATTCCCATGAATACAGGTAATATTGGTCGGCTTAGTTTAGCTTCAGGATCAAAATTACATTTGGTAAAACCATTTGGATTTGAAATAGATGATTCAAGATTAAAAAGAGCTGGATTAGATTATTGGAAGCACATTTCTTTAAATATTTATAATTCCATAGATGAGTTTTACACTGTTAACAGTAATGAAAATATGGTTTACTTCTCAAGCCATGCAGAGAAAGACTATACGTCTATCGATTTTAAGGACGAGATGTTTTTAATTTTTGGGAAAGAGTCTGTTGGATTGCCTGAAAATATAATTGCTAAAAACCCAGGTAAAATCTATAAGATACCTATTTATAGTAGCCATATTAGGAGCCTAAACGTAGCCAATGCGGTAAGTATTGTGATATACGAAGGTTTAAGAGTTATTAATAGTTAACACGAAACTTATGAATTCAATAGACAAAGCCATAAGATTAACAAACTATTTGATAGACCTTGCCATGATTCTAATAGTATGGTTTCTTATTGCGTTAATCTTTCGAAACTCTTATGTTGGAGAAGAAGTACTCTATCTTTTAATGTTTTTCTATTACTTACTTCTTGAATCTATATTAGGTCAAACAATTGGGAAAATCGTTACAAAAACCAGTGTTGTTAAAAAAGATGGGCGTCGTGCTAATTTTTTAAATATCCTCATACGAACAGTTTTAAGGTTTATACCCATAGATGCTTTTTCCTATCTCTTCGGAACAGAAAGAGGGTTTCATGATGTTCTATCTTCTACTAAACTGATTAAAAAAGTGATATAATACTATGAATCTCAACTTTATGTTCAGTCTAATATAGTAAGTCCGCAATTCTATAAACTTTATTTCTGGACAAGCCCTAAATAACTAATTCTTATCACCTAACAGAGGTACAAAGCGATATTCACCGTAGGTTTCTTTTTCAAATTTTGATGGTTCCGTTCTTGTAAAAACTGTCATAATCTGTACATTCTCTCCTAAAGGAATTACTAGTTTCCCATCAATTGCTAATTGTGCCAACAAAGATTTCGGAACAAAAGGTGCTCCAGCTGTAACGATAATTCCATTATAAGGAGCTTCTTCTTCAAAACCCTGGTAACCATCACCGAAAATTAGTTTCTTAGGGCGGTATCCCAATCTCGGAAGAAATAGTGCTGCTTTTTTGAATAGTTCATTTTGTCGTTCAATACTGTAAACCAACGCTCCCATTTCAAGAAGTACAGCCGTTTGGTAACCACTCCCCGTGCCTATCTCTAGAATCTTATCGCCTTTTTTTACTTCCAGTAATTCGGTTTGGCGGGCAACTGTATACGGTTGCGATATGGTTTGATCTGCCTCAATTGGAAAGGCTTTATCAACATAAGCATGTCCCACAAAACCTGAATCCATAAACAAATGCCGCGGAATCGAGTTAATCGCATTTAAAACGCCTTCGTCCTTGATACCTTTCTTAATTAAAGTATCTACTAGTTTCTTTCGTAAGCCCTTATGGGTAAAGTTGTCTTTCATTAGTGCAAAGATTAAAAGAATGGATTAAACCGCAAGGGTGAAATTCTAAAAATACGCCTGTTTAAATCGAATTACCGTCCCATAATTTACTTCAAAATCTATTACCTTTGTTCAAAACGAAGTTACATGTTAAAAGCCGGAGTTATAGGTGCCGGACACCTCGGAAAAATTCATTTAAAATTGCTGCAGCAATCCGAAAATTATGACCTTATCGGGTTTTTCGATGCCAATACTGAAACCTCTGCTGCCATTGAGGCAGAGTTTGGATACAAGAGTTTTTCGTCCATGGAAGCCTTAATCGAGGCCTGCGATATGGTCGATGTGGTAACACCAACCGTCTATCATTTTGAATGTGCTGTAAAAGTAGTGAAAGCCGGTAAACATTTATTTATTGAAAAACCTATTACTCATACGGTTCATGAAGCAAATACGTTGCGCGATATGGCGAAAGAATATGGCGTGCGTGGACAAGTGGGGCAGGTCGAACGGTTTAATCCAGCGTTTATGGCGGTCAATCACATGATTGAAAACCCCATGTTTATCGAAGCACACCGCCTGGCCGAATTCAATCCAAGAGGTACCGATGTTTCTGTTGTACTCGATTTAATGATTCATGACATAGACGTAATCCTTAGCGTCGTTAAATCGGAAGTAAAAAGCATACATGCCAGTGGTGTTTCCGTAATTAGTGACACCCCAGATATTGCAAACGCACGTATCGAATTTGAAAATGGTTGTGTGGCAAATCTTACGGCAAGTAGAATTTCCATGAAGAAAATGCGGAAAGCACGGTTCTTTCAGAAAGATGCATACATCAGCGTAGATTTTCTGGAGAAGAAATGTGAAGTCGTGAAAATGAAGGACGCTCCAAAAATACCAGATGATTTTGCCATGATATTAACGAATGCTGAAGGCGTTAAAAAACAAATCTATTTCGATAATCCCGAAGTAGATAATAACAACGCAATCTTAGACGAATTGAATAGTTTTTCCGAAGCCATCAAAACAAATCAAACTCCTGTAGTGAGTTTAACGCAGGGAACAGAAGCTCTTCGCGTCGCCATGCAGATTATAGAAAATTTCAACCATTTATAAAATCTCAAATCTAACATATAGAAAAATATGAAAAATGTAGCAGTTATAGGTGCTGGCACTATGGGAAACGGAATTGCCCACACCTTCGCACAGTTCGATTTCAAAGTTCAACTCATTGATGTTTCTCAGACAGCTCTCGATAACGGTATCGCTACAATTACCAAAAATCTGGACAGAATGGTTGCCAAAGAACGTATTACAGAAGCAGAAAAGACACAAACTCTGGCAAATATAACTACCTATACCAGCTTGGAAGAAGGTGTGGAATACGCAAGTTTGGTGGTAGAAGCAGCTACTGAAAATGTCGACCTGAAACTTAAAATATTCAAGGATTTAGATTCTTTCTGTCCAAACGATACTATACTCGCAAGCAATACGTCTTCCATCTCCATTACTAAGATTGCCGCCGTAACATCCCGACCCGAAATGGTGATTGGTATGCATTTTATGAATCCGGTTCCTATTATGAAACTCATAGAAATTATAAAAGGATACAACACGAGTCCTGAAACCTACAAAACAGTTGAAGCAATTTCCAGAAAGTTAAACAAAGTTCCTGTTGAGGTAAACGATTACCCAGGTTTTGTTGCGAACCGTATCCTAATGCCAATGATTAATGAAGCTATTGAAACACTACATAACGGTGTTGCAGGAGTGGAAGATATTGACACAGTTATGAAACTTGGAATGGCACATCCCATGGGGCCGTTGCAATTGGCCGACTTTATTGGGCTGGATGTTTGTCTTTCTATACTGAATGTTATGTATGAAGGATTTAAAAACCCTAAATACGCTCCCTGTCCACTACTAGTAAATATGGTAATGGCGGGTAAGTTTGGCGTAAAAAGCGGTGAAGGGTTTTATGATTATTCTGAAAGTAGAAGAGCCGAAACCGTAGCTAAACAGTTTGTTTAGTGGCTAATCTCTATTTGTAGTTGGTAGTAATCAATGTTCAGCTTACAGAAGGCAGCAGGAAAGAACAATATGTTATGAAATTTCAAAACTTAATTGCTTATCAAAAATCTATCGAATTGGCGATGGATATTTTTGAAATTTCAAAAACGTTTCCAAAGGAAGAAATATATTCTTTAACTAATCAGATTAGAAGGTCTTCCAGAAATGTCGCAGCTAATATGGCAGAAGCATACCCAAAACACTTCATAAGTAAGTTGACCGATAGTGACGCTGAGAATTCTGAAACGCAACCCTGGTTAGAATTTGCCTTAAAATGTGAATATATAACTTCTAAGATGTATCAAACGCTATTAGTTAAAAGTCATGAGGTTGGCAAACTTATCAACTTTATGATGTTAAACCCAGAAAAGTTTGGTGCAAAATATGAACACTGAAACACTAAAACACATGCCAAAAATAGTTCCGTTTAAAGCCGTACGCCCCACCCGTGACAAGGTGAGCCTTATTGCATCGCGGCCATACAATAGTTACACAAAGGATGAAAGAAATTCCCGATTGCGGGATAATCCGTTTTCATTTTTGAATATTATAAACCCAGGGTATAAATATCACAAAGAGATTTCGGGTGTTGAGCGTTACACGATGGTTCGCAATCGCTACCAGGAATTTAAAGAGGAGGGAATATTTATTCAGGACAAAAACCCGGGGTACTATATTTATAAAATTGTGAATCGGGATGGCTTGGCGTTTAATGGAATTATTGCTGCCACCAGTGTTGCAGACTACCAACAGAACCATGTTAAGAGACACGAAGAAACAATAGAGTTTAGAGAATCCATTTTTAAAGAATATTTAAAAACCGTTGGTTTTAATGCCGAACCGGTCCTGCTCACCTATCCCGATAGCGAGGAATTAGAAAAAATTATAAATTCGGTGATGGAATCCCGCGCGGAGTACGAGTTTACAACCACGTATCGCGATACGCATTATTTATGGTATGTTTCTGAAGATATTATTATTACTGAAATCCAAAAAATATTTGCTGAAATGGATGCTGTGTATATCGCAGACGGGCATCACCGCACATCTTCATCGAATCTGCTTGCAAGAACAGAACAGGACAAAAACCCGTCACATACCGGAGATGAACCTTATAATTATTTCATGAGTTACCTTATCCCCGAAAGCGACTTGAAAATATATGAGTTCAATAGGCTGGTAAAAGACCTCAACGGATTGAGCAAAGAAGAGTTTTTAATCAGGCTGGATGATATGTATCGTATAGATAAAAAAGGCACTGAATATTATAAACCCTCCAAAAAACATCATTTTAGTATGTATTTGGACGGTTCGTTTTATTCACTTTATCTTCGGAAGTACCAATACACAATTAACAACGCTCTCGATAATCTGGATACTCAGGTGCTCTACGCCACCATTCTGAAACCCATTTTAGGGATTGATGATCTAAGGAACGACCAAAGAATCTCTTACGCACATGGGAAAAAAGATCTGGCGCATGTAAAGAGTTTGGTGGACTCGGGAGATTTTATGGTAGGGTTCGGATTGTTGCCTGTTACAGCTTCAGAAATGAAACAAGTTGCAGACCAAGGACTTACGATGCCACCAAAGAGTACGTATATTGAACCTAAGCTACGCAGTGGTATTACAATTTATGAGTTTTAGAAAAACAGAATCTTAAGAGCTTTGAGCATTTCAGAAAACATAATTAAACTAAAGCAGCTTCTCCCTGAAGAAGTTTCCCTGGTTGCCGTGTCTAAAACCAAACCAGTAGAAGATATATTGCAAGCCTATGAAACGGGGCATCGTATTTTTGGAGAGAATAAAATTCAGGAGTTGGAATCCAAATGGCAACAAATGCCAAAGGATATACAATGGCACATGATTGGGCATGTGCAAACTAACAAAGTAAAATATATAGCTTTATTTGTAAGTTTAATTCATGCAGTGGATAGCTTAAAGTTGCTCAAAGAGATTAACAAACAAGCGGCCAAACACAACAGGGTAATTAACTGCTTGCTGCAAATAAAGATTGCTAAGGAAGATAGTAAATTTGGGATGAACGAGGCAGATATGCTCGAATTATTGGCTTCGGAAGCATTGAAAACACTGAGAAACGTAAAAATAATTGGCCTTATGGGAATGGCTACCTTTACAGATAATAAAACACAGATAGAAAATGAATTTGACCAATTGGCGCAATTCTATACTACTATAAAAGACCAGTACCACTTTACTGAATTATCCATGGGTATGAGTGGGGATTACCAATTAGCAATAGAAAAAGGAAGCACTATGGTACGCGTGGGAAGTGCAATTTTCGGAGAGCGAAATTACTAGGAATAATAATTCAAATAAAAGCAAAACACCAAGAATACGAATAATGTACGCAATTTTAGATATTGAAACTACCGGAGGTAAATACAACGAAGAGGGTATTACTGAAATTGCGATTTATAAATTTGACGGTGACAACATCGTCGATCAGTTTTCGAGTCTTATCAATCCTGAGCGGAGCATACAGCCTTTTGTGGTGAATCTCACCGGTATTAATACCGAAATGCTTCGGAATGCTCCAAAATTTTATGAGGTTGCCAAACGAATTCTGGAAATCACTAAAGACACCATATTAGTTGCTCATAACGCTCAATTCGATAATCGTATTCTTACCACTGAGTTTGATCGCCTGGGATATAATTTTGAAATTGAAACTTTATGCACCGTTGAACTTGCCAAAAAATTAATTCCAGACCTTCCCTCCTATAGTTTGGGTAAATTGGTGCGAAATTTGGGAATTCCTCTTAGCGATCGCCATCGCGCACAGGGTGACGCAAAAGCAACGCTGTCCCTATTCAAGTTGTTGTTATCGAAGGATATTTCAAAAGAAATTGTGCGACAATCTGTTCGTCAAGACCCTAAACAACAACTGGAACCAAAATTACTCGATATAATAGCCGATGCACCAACAGATACGGGAGTCTATTATATGCACAAGGCCGATGGAACCATTATTTATATTGGGAAAAGTAAAAATATAAAAAAACGGCTCACGCAACATTTTACGAGCGATTCGCGAAAATCGAAACGAATTCAATTAGAAATTTCTGCCGTAACGTATGAAAAGACTGGAAACGACCTCATTGCCCAATTAAAGGAAAGTGAAGATATAAAACGGAACAAACCGCTATACAACAGGGTACTAAGAAGAACGTTGTTTACATATCAAATCATGCAGTATACAGATGCAGAAGGGTATATAAATCTAAAAATTGAAAAGACTGGCAAGGACAGTGGTGAGATACCCATTATAACGTTTATGAATTATCAGCAGGCGAAATCTGCTATGTTTCGTGTCACCGAGGAGTTCAATCTTTGTCAGAAGTTGAACGGGCTGTATAAAACAGATGAAGGTTGTTTTTTATACGGATTGAAACAATGCTCCGGAGCTTGTATAAACGAAGAACTTCCCGAGCAGTATAACCAACGGATTATGGAGTTTATTGATAAAAACAGCTACCAGAACAAACAGATGCTTATTATTGATAAAGGCCGGGATATCGATGAACGTTCGGTTATTCTCATTGAGAACGGAGAATACAAGGGTTTTGGGTTTTATAACCTGAATTATCAAATCAACAACCATGACATCCTAAGAAGTATTATTAACCCTGTGCAAAACAGTAGGGATTCACAGCATATCATTCAATCGTATCTTCGGAAGAATAAAGTGCTTAATATTGTAAAATTACCTAAGGATGGGACGGTCTAAAAAAAGTTGTTACCTTTAAGCATATTTTGTAAACGCATCTTGAATTCCAAAAAAAAAATGAACTGGAGAGCAAGGCTTCATGATATTATTTATGAAGCCGATACGCCGTTAGGCAAAACCTTCGACGTAATATTATTGATTACAATTGTTGTAAGCGTAATATTTGTTATGCTTGAAACCGTTAGCGGGATGCCGGAACAAATCTATAAATGGCTTTACTACGGTGAATGGGTTATCACCATTTTATTTTCTTTCGAATATATAGCACGTATTATTACCGTTAAGAAACCGTCCAAGTACATTTTCAGTTTTTATGGTATTATTGACCTGATCTCTACCATCCCCTTATATCTGTCGTTTATTTTCGTTGGCAGTAATTATCTGCTTACGATACGTACTGTAAGACTGCTTCGTATTTTCAGAGTATTAAAGCTTACACGATATATTGGCGAATCGAACAAATTAAAGCGTGCCCTTTTATATAGCCGCACAAAAATTTTGATTTTTCTTTTTGTTGTTATTGTTATCTGCATTATTGCAGGTACATTAATGTATCTCATTGAAGGTGAAGAAAGTGGATTTAGGAGCATCCCAATAAGTATTTACTGGTGTATCGTAACACTTACTACAGTTGGATACGGAGATATCGCACCTATTACGCCTATTGGTCAATTTCTTGCATCAATAATTATGATTATGGGGTACGGCATCATCGCAGTACCTACAGGAATTGTTAGTGCCGAATATGTGAAAGGTAAAGAATATGTTCATGTAAACTCGTCTGTATGTCAAAACTGCAATGAGACCCAACATCGGGACGATGCAATATTTTGCCATAGTTGCGGTAATGGGTTACACCCCGATGAATTCTAGGCTATATGTTGGTTAAAAAGCAACTTATTTGTGTGGTTGGCCCTACTGCTATTGGAAAAACAGCATTGGCTATAAGGCTGGCACAAGCCTTTAACACTGAAATAATTTCCGCAGATTCCCGTCAGTTTTATAAAGAAATGCGTATTGGTACCGCTGTTCCTTCGGAAGAGGAATTAGCCACAGTACCGCATCATTTTATACATATTAAAAGTATTTTCGATAGCTATACAGTTGGAGATTTTGAACGGGAGGCATTGGCAAAACTTGACAAATTATTTAAGCATCATGACACTATAGTTTTGGCAGGTGGCTCTGGCTTGTATATTGATGCGGTAGTGAATGGACTTGATGATTTCCCTGAGGTTGCTTCAGAAATAAGAGAACAACTACATCTGGATTTCAGTGTGAAGGGTATTGAAATGCTCCAGAACGAACTACAAAAGATAGATCCCCAATCCTACCGAACAATAGATATTCAAAACAAACATCGCCTTCTTCGGGCAATAGAAATACACCGGGCAACGGGAAAGCCCTTTTCGTCCTTTTTAAATAAAAAATTAGCACCCCGTACATTCAATACACTATATATTGGTCTTACTGCAAATAGGGAAACGATTTACGATCGTATTAACAGAAGAGTAGAACTTATGCTCTCTGCTGGTTTAATTGAGGAAGCGAAACAATTGTATGCACATAAAAGCCTGAATGCATTACAAACTGTTGGTTATAAAGAGTTATTTGAGTGGTTTGATGGGAAAATTTCGAAAGAGGTAGCCATTTCTGAAATAAAAAAGAACACCCGAAGATTTGCAAAACGTCAAGGCACTTGGTTTAAAAGAAATGAGGTAATCCACTGGTTTGATATTTCCGAGGATGCTTCGGAAATAATTACTCATACCAATTTAATTATAAAAGGAGGCTAACTAAGAAGTAAGTAAAAATGATAATTGTCCCGTCGAGCGCAGTCGAGACGTCTTGATTATCAATATAATATAGTTCTCGACTGCGCTCGA
>QILJ01000446.1 GCA_003233295.1 Ignavibacteria bacterium
AGAGGGCATCAAGCAGGGTGTTGTTCTGAAGCGTGGGCTGAAGTTTAAAGAAATTTGTGTCCTCAAAGGTATTGGTATAATCGAGTTCATACAGAAAATCGAGGAGAATTTTACGAAAATTTATATTGCAGGTATATATATTGTCATCTTCCATGCACCACAACTCTGACTTTCCCGGCTTTTTATGTGTATCGGTTAAATAATTAAACTTTAGCTCCTTCTGACTTAGTTTAAAGCCTTGTATCCTTTTTTTCCTTTTGAATAATCTGCATTGCTCAAACCTCTTATTTACAACGTCAAACTCGTACATACTTGAAAAGTAACTTATCGAAAGGAGGGTTTTGTCAACCTCAAGCAAGAGTCCCCTGTTCAATGGCCACAACGGCATCTTCCAGTAGTACTCAATCTTTTTAGTAAACATCTTCTGGTTAAGTTCACCATCTGCCACATAAAGGGAAAAGACCTTATTGATTCTGCCGTCTTGCAACCTATAGGAAATGACTATCTCATCCTTGCCGAAATGGAGCCTGATGGGATACTTTTCCTTCCCATCTATATTCGGAATAAAATAGCCCTTGTAGAGATAATAGGGCTTCTTTATCTCTGAGTTTTCAAATTCTGATCGTTCAAAAAAGTAGTTTGACCTGTTCATTTCTAATTTGGGTCTGCGACCTTCTCCTTTGGAATGGGAATCTCTATCTCAATGGGAACATCTATCTCAATGGGAACATCTATCTCAATATGTCTGTCTTCATAAAGATTTATTATCCTACTTTCACACTTCAACTTAGCATCGTCTTTAACAGTATATTTAACATAGATATTGTACTCGCCCTTTTTCCAGAAAAATAATCTAAACTGCTGTGGCAGGTCACTTTCTAATAGAATCTCTCTTCCGTCAAAAAGAACCGATTTTAGATATCCCTTAGAGGTGGCCCCATCACTTGAACTTCTTGTACTTATAGATAATATGGCTGATGGAAAAAAGAAATAACTACTAATAAATACAATCAACGTTGCAGCTAAACTCATGAGACACCAACCAAAACTTGCAGATATATCTGTAACCGTAAATGCCAAACTAAGTCCAACTTGCAACAAGGGAAAAATGATCAAAAATAACAATGTAAGAAATAAAATCGGCTTGTGTCGCTGACAATAGCAATTCTTCATGGCATTTAATTTCTCCAGAGCAAAGCAAATGTTCATTTTGTATTTTTTAAGTGTCGTTCTAAAATCTCTGAATTTATTTGACACTCGACAATCCATTATCAATATATCTCACTCCGCCTCTTAATCTCATCATTAATATATTTACACGAAAACTTCCTATTCTCTCCAAGAGTCTTAAGCTTTGCGTTTATATAATCTATCTGGTGCTGTACCATCTGCCAATCTGCTTCAGGGAGCCAGAGGAATTTTTTTATTGTGTCATCAAGCAATTCTGCAATATCCTTATAATCCCTTTCGTGCTTTTCAACATAAAAGAGTGACCAGATATTATCGTATTCTGTTAAATAGTGTTTTATGTGCGTCTGCATTTTTTCAAGACATTTGTCTTCTTTGCAGTTTTCCAAGCAGCCAGCAGTTTTTATGTTTTTGTTAGAGTAAGCCACACAACATACCCCTTCACCTTGTTCATCGGCATCACTAAGCATATGGGTATAAATTGCGGTTTTATAAGAATTAAAACTCCTTAATCGGGACTGGATAAAAGTTAAGAGCTTATATACAAAGATTATCTGCCTCTTCTCATTGGTAGGATCATCCCCTGCATTCACCACTGCTGACTCATAGTACTCTGCAAGCAACCCGCTTTGTGAGTATTTCACCACAGAGTCATAGACCGCAGAAGTAATGAAATACCAAGTAGTTGAATAATCCCCTTCCTGTTTCTTCATTTTGCTAATGTCCTTGATGAAGTCAAAGGCAAGATAAGTGTTTTCTTCGTTTAAGAAGAAATCAAGAAGGATGAAATGGGAAGATTTGATTTTGTGGTAGACAAGGTCAGCATAGGTATTAATTGCGCAGCCTTTTTCTCTATACACTTCGAGAAAGTCATTCTGAGACACTGGGAGTTCATAGTATTCTTCGTCAATAGATTGTTTTTTGATTTCCTTGTCTTCATCTTTGTTGTAGAAATTTTTTTCATATTTAAACCACTTAAAGTTAAACTCTTCAAAATTTCTTTCAAAATAATCAAACCTCTTTAACTCCTTTTCTTTTCTATCTTTATAATCAGTTTCAAAAAATCTACTATTCTTATAAACAACTTTTCGGAGCATATGTACTTCAAACATCTCAGTAAGACCGAAAACTTCAAGAATATTACACAGAGACTGTGGCTTAAATCCTTTTTCGTTTTCTTTATCTATAAACTTATTATCAGACCTGTTATCAATCAATAGGAGCTTAATCTTTTTAGCATTTAATACACCCTCAATATACTTTTTAACATCAATAAGTTCCTGAAGAGAAAAAGGAACAGGTGCGCGGAAGAGATTGGAATCGGCAAGGTGTGTACTTTCTGTAATGCCATTTATTTCATTGTAAAAAAACTGAATTCTTTCAATGCATTTATTGTCTTTCCCCAAAGCATTTTTTCTAATTCCGGAATAGAAATAAATAAACGTATCGTAATAAATATGCTTTATTTTAGGAGGGATTTTACTCTTTATGTCTTTTATGTTGTTTATTGCGTTTAACAGGTCATTGAAAAACGTTTCTTGCGTAATACTAACAACATTCAGGAGAAGGGCATTATTCGTAGCATCTTGATAAAAAAGCTCAGCAGATAATACTGCTTTTGATATGTCAAACTCATCATTGATTTGAAATTTAGGGTCACATAACACTTGATTCATATAAGAATAGCCAGGAGGGATTTTGCTTACATCACGGATTTCCTTACTGTTTCTTGCAAGAAAAATTATATACTTACCGTATGAACCTTCATTATACTCTTCAGGGCGTATTTCACGAATTGTCTCCAATGAAAAGTTTGGATTTAATTCGTTAAACAAAGGCCAAAAAATAAACTCATCTTCAATATGTGGATAAATCTCTTGGATCTTACGCAGAATAGATTCAATGGTCTTCCTCCACTCATCAGTCATTCTGATATCACCAGATCAAATGTTTTATCTATTAGATCATCAACAAGTACTATCCATTCATGGAATGTAAAGATTGTCTTAGCTTCGCTATAAGGCTGCCACCCCTCAGGCCATGGGTTTGACAACTTGTCAAAACTTGGTTTATTTATTAAAACAATGATCTTTCTTATAGGTGAATCATCATCAATAGTAAAAATTCCTGTCGCTTCTTTGTTAACACCAAACAGCGGCAAAATCTTATTTGTAAAGTCTACTATATTTCTGTCATTTGTATGTTTTAATAATGATTCATATCCTTCAACCAGCAGATTTTTGCTTTTATTCAGCAAACCTGAATCAACTTTTTCGAGTGCTTCCGTTGCCTTACTTAAAGGAATGTCGGCTTTTAATGCGCTGATTAGAAGTGCTACTGGATACCACAATGAGAGGAGTCTATATTTAAGGATGAGGATATTATCTTTAAGACTGCTTGGATCAAAGAATTCTTTGATTAGGTTTTCAATATTTTTTCCATTCTCATTTAGAGTATCTATAAGTCTATGAATTAGCTTCCAATGATTATCCTTAGGGTCATGCCTAAAGCTGGCAGTGATTAAATCACTGCCAGCTATTTCTTTTTTCAATCTCTTTTCATCTAAAGATCCTTTATGATAAAAAATGCTCAGATGAGATAAACTTGCAATGCTTGCAATGCTTTGATAAACGCGGTTAATTATGTCATCTTCGTTATCATCACCCGTCTGCCTGACAAACAGAATAGTATAATCTTCTATTGGTGAAATAGATGCCCATTCTTTATTGTGTTGTTTAACACTGTCAATGGTGCAGAAATTATCCCATAGCTTTTTATTATCATGCCCTGTATCATCCAGGGTCACTACAACTAAGACTTTATTCATCGCCTTTGTTTGATCCCCTTAAAGAAGTGATTACTCGGACAAGCTCCATTTTTGACATTGGGTTGTTTGCATTATTAACAATCAACCTCGACAGCTCAGAAAAGTGGAGCCATATACCATCATACTTGGCAAGGTTCTCTGGCTCTCCCCTGTCAGAGTCAATAACGATTCTCTTAAGCGAGTTCATCTTATCAAGTTTTTCTTTCCAAATATTTACTAGAAGGTTCTCAATTGCCTCACCATTGAGATCTTTGCTGTTTTCTTTTATAGTTTCTTTACATTTATCAAGTATGCCCATATGAATAATAAAGATATCAGGGTCATATTCAACAACTTGAGAAAAATCCAAGTCATTAATAATAGTATTGTGATCTATTAACTTAACTCTCCTTTTCCCCCATACCTTCCCTAATTCATCTTTATATCCCTGTTTCAATTCAACCTGCTTAGCTTTTGCTTTGAAAATCCTTTCATCAGCAACAGCAATTTTAAGGAGACAGCTTTCATACAAGGCGAATTCAGATTCAAAATATGTCAATTCGTTTATTTTGCCGGAAAACTCATCATAGTAAAATGAATCTGACTGAGCTTCTTTCATCTTCCTTTCACCTAACAGATTATGCAGGAAAACTATTGCGTTTTTAAACTCAGGGTTTTCATCTTTTATATATTTGGCAATTTCGCACCTGTCAATTCTATTGTCAATTATGTACATTGGATGGTTACGTTTGTTTGCTAATTTGTCCGTCCATGCCTTCCAGCAACCTTTGTGAAATCTCTCAATATTAGTCTTATTTATTTCAGGGATTGCTTCTAACTGTTGAATGAATAGGACTTTATTATTCCCACCTAACACAAAACAGAAAGGCAGTGAACTCTCACTACTTTTAATATCGAATGCAAACCCAATTCTTATCGGTAATCGTTGTGAGTACTTTTTTATGAACTCATTTATTGTTTTGTGTTTTTCGTTATCGTATTCTCGATTATCAAAAATTATGAAATCATGACTTAAAAATATTCTGTCAGCACCAGTGCTGCTGACATTTCTATTTAATTCCTCAAATGTTAGTGGGAACATACCATTTGCAACTAAAATATCCTTATTAGCATTAATTGCTTCAGCATCTGTAACAACAAGACATTTCTTAGGCTTTAATAACTTGAACTCATATGCAAGATTCCCTTTCTGATCACCTGCACATATTTTACTTCCTCCATTACAACTCTCACAATCATCGTCCTTAGAACAATAAAGCTTTATCGGCAACTTTTCAGGGTTATATAACATGCTGGAGGTTCCCATCTGCAGAAAAGAAGCGGCTATTCTCTTCTCTTTCATCCCAAGATTCGATGTGTTTGTTGTACCATCAGGATTCAAAATTTCTGTCTTGAGCTTCTCCTTCAAATTATTTAATAGAACCTCATTACATACGCCAAAGTTGTCCTCTACAGAAACGTAATAAAAATTATCATCCCTATCTTTTTTAACACATTTAACATGAAATATTATTTCATAGTCTTTCCTGTTAGCCTTAGTAGAATTATGTTTTATGGCATTTCTGATTATATTTTCAAAAATTACATATAATGCCTGATGTCCATATGAAGCATGCGGGAAGTCAATGTTAATATCATTGCATGATTTATCTATTTTAATGTGATAGAGCTTATCACCTATCTCACTTTTAACTATATTCTTCAGTAGAGGAGAATTATTCTTGAAACTCTGGATCACTTCACGAAGGTTTGAGGAAGACACCCACTTAGGCTCTGTGGTTGAAATCAGACCTACAAACCCCATCCGCTCTCTTATATAATCAAGGAATTTTTTTGTTTGTTCTTCACCACAGGGTCCTAATTCCTGAGAGAAATAGTATATTGCATGAGAACCGATGTTGTGTGATAGATTCCGACCCATGATTGCAGCAATTGCAGCACTAAGTGAGAATATCCTATAATTATGCTCTAATAAAGGGAGAAATAAATTTATTACTAGATTTTTTAGTTCCCATATTATTTCTGGTTCTACATCCTCTTTAAGCCCGATTGAAACTGAAATTGGGATTGAATCACCATATGACGCTGGAATATACACCATATGTTTGTACTGATCATCAGCAGCTATTTCAATCCACAAAAAGTATTTCAATTGTTTCTCTATGTCACTATCTTTTAGCGTTTTATCATAAAGAAGTTGTTTTTCTATTTGCTCTCTGAAATCATTTATTATATCATGATTTATTTTTGCTTTTTCGAGATGATCTCGAAGGCAATCATATATTTTAGAACTATCAATAGAATTCATTTCTTCTCTAATTTTATAAGGTTCAATTATGCTGCTCTCAATTAATTTAGTCGCACTTAAAATAAGACTGTTTTCTGACAATATGTTCCATCGTGAAGGCTTATTGTCTTTTGAAATGATAAACATCATGCTTGGCAGATTAACATCCTTTAGAATTGAATAAATAGTACGCATTGTTTTATTATAATCATCTCTTTTCTCCCAAAAATCGAACACCTTACCTTGTACTTCCTCTTCTTGTGAAGCCGGACAGAAATATATGTTCTTGTTACTTATGTCAATAACATTAAACCAGGAAAAAAGAGGCCTGAAATCAACCATAAAATATTCCAATAAGGACATAAACTCTTTAATGAAATTGTCTATCTCAAGCCTTTTTTTGTTAATGCTTTCATAAAATTTATCTTTAATATATTTATGAAGATCGAGAAAATGCCAAAACAATATTTTTTCGCTAAAAATTTTTATTGAGTTATTAAAAGATTTTTTTATGGGTTTTGTTTTGTTTTGCTTTACTAAATCATGCAAAACTTCTTTGTTAAGCAAAGTAAAGAATGTTTCCGTTGCACCACCTTCACTGATAAAATTATCAGAGTTGAAACTTTCAGAGTGCCCTTCTTTAAGAGATTCTATTATTTTCTGACAATTACCATCTTTTATGTGAGAATTCAATATTGTTTTGTAAAAAACATCAAACTCATCTAACTTTCCACACTGATAAAACTCATAAATCAAAGCAAGCCCAACCCCTATAAAGAACCTGTATTTCATAAGATCCAAATAATTCTCTACATGAACCACTTCCTCCTTGAATGATACTTTCTTTAAAATAGTTTCTAATATTTCTTTGTCTGAATTAGTTGCTTTGAGGGATTGAAGAGCAATTAGACTTTTACAGCGATCAACAGATAAATTAAAAAAAATTCTAAAGAATGATGTCTTATGCTTAGAGAAATTACGGTTAAAACTGAGGTTATCCATATATACTAATATTGGAAGAGGTTTCTTAGACTCTGCCAATTTACTTAGTAAATCATCGATATGATCAGAAACGCAATAAAATTCGTTAGATAAATGTGGGATACCTACAAAAATCAATTCTGATTCGTTAATAATGTACGCTACTCCAACTTTCCACTCAGCTGAATCTACTATTTTGACAGATTCTTTATCTTCAAAATCAGTTGTAGCCTTCGGATTTGAATCGTAAATCGAGAAATTACTTGTCGAATTATTTTTTTCAATTATAGCTTTTGCCAAAGCCCCACTATACTTACCTACTCCAATAAAACCTATTTTTAATTGATCTTGCATTTTTATTTTTTTTGCTTTTTATACATTGGATAGAAACATCTTTTATGAGCCGACTTGTGATATGCTTCAAGAAATTTTTTAACTTTTTCTTTTGGAATGTCTTTCAGCTTATATAGCGCATTTTCATCCTTATCTATCGTTTCAAGCATTTTGTCCAGTTCTTCTTCTGTGAATCCCCACTCCTCTTCAGCTGTTTTGGCCCAAATACATCCAGATGCTTTACTGTTAACTATTTCTTTAGGCAAACCATAGCTTTCTGCAATCTCACGTATTTCCTTTTTTAATAAATCAGCCATCGGAAGCATATCCCCGGCACTAGCGTTTTTAGGAAAGTAGCCTATAGTAAATTCACCTTTATTCACTGTTCCTAACACAAGATAGTTAGTCTGGTTTGCATGAAAATACAAAACTGTACTTCTTAACCGAGCCTTCAAATTGGTATAGCTAACAGGTTGAACTACAGAAGTATCACTTAGAATATTTTTTAAAGATTCATAATTTGATGCCAAATTAATAGTTTTATACTCAACATTAAATTTCTTACAAATAAATATTGCTGTCTTCTCATCATAATAATCATTATTAATAGGAAGAACAAGAGCGAGTATGCCTTTATTGATTTCATCCACGGCTTCTTTAGCTAACAAAGTTAAAACGCTCGAATCAATACCTCCTGACATTCCAATAACAAAGCCATCTTTTTTATTTTTTAGGAGGTAGTTTTTAAGCCACTTTACTATATCCTGACGTATAGATAATACTTCCATAATACCCGCCCTACTTTCATTTAGTTAGTTAAATTAGTTACAGATCCTTGTTGAATTTTCTTTAAAACCATTTGAAAGTCAGCATCCCCGGTAGATTTAATAGAAATCTTACCGGTTATTCCTTCAAAACCCCGAATACCAGACAGACCCTTTTTAATGCTTTCACTTGAATATCCATGCTTCTTGATAACATCAGCGAGAATCGATATCGAATCATATGCAAAGGCTGAAAAATAATTTGGTTTTTCCCCGTATGTTTTTATGAAGTTTTCAACAAATGATCTTGCAACTTCGGATTTTGGAGAATCTGCGGAAAACTCAGTAGTTGTAAATATTGTGCCTTCCAAGGCATCTCCTGCCTGCTTTATAACGTTTGGTTGTCCAATAGTCCCGATTGACAATATCTTAGATTTGATGCCCATTTCTCTCATCTGCTTTGGTATTATTCCTAAATTATTCGCATATCCCAGAAGGTAAATAGCTTGAACATCATATTTTTTTATTTTTATCAAAGAATTCTTGAAATCTTTATCTCCTTTCTCAAAACTTTCCAAGAAAACAACTTTTCCACCTTTACGTTCGAAGGTCTCGCTAAAAACTTTAGCAAAACTCTTTCCGAAATCATCGTTTACATAAAATATCCCCACCATGTTTATATTATTACGTGCAGCATACTCAGCCATGGTTTTTGCATCAATATCTGCAGTTATAAAAAGTCTATAAACCCATGGACTCTGGGAAGGTATACCTGAAGCTGATACTGTAGTTGCAAAAAGCACAGTATTTGTTTGATCAGCCAATGGTATCAATGCCTGTGTTACGCCTGTCATAGCAGAAATAATGACAGGTATTTTTTTTACCGAAGTAAAACTATTAAATATTGTTACACCTTCTTTAGCTTCGTTTTTACTATCTCCATACTCAACAACAAGTTGCTTGCCATTTATACCACCTTTAGAATTTACATCTTTAACAGCAAGATCAATGCCTGATTTGATATATTCACCTATCATCGATGTGTTTCCGGTTAAAGGCAATATTGCACCTATCTTTACCACTTCAGGCTCTTTTTCTTTTGTTTTTGTACATCCTAAAATAGTTACAAGCATGATAGCCATGAATGCTATGATTACTGTGAGATATGTTTTTGAGCTTAACTGTTTCATTTTTTGTTCCTCCTCCTTAATCATAATTCTTATGGTATCATAGCGAATGACATATTTACTAATTTATATTATAGTATTGTTACTAGTATCAGCAATATGTATGCCACGAGTTAGCGTAAATATTGCAACCCGAGTTTTATGGTGAAAAATGACCGGAAAAAAACTTTGTAAGATATTTGTTTCAAATATTGCACTTGGCAATGCTTTACAGGCTCTCATTTCTACCTTTAAGTCTGAATATGCCACACGAGTGATTCAATATGAATCATTGGGAGCCTTGGATATGTCTATTTTTGATTGTGACCTTGCTATGTTGGAATCTTACCGAGAGGACTCGCAAGGGCTTTATCCTTATGGAGTACAGATGTATCTTCAGTTCTGGAAAATGGAGAAAAAGGCCATCTTGTATGACTCTATCAATAAAAGAAGCTTGCCGTCACATCCAACCATAGTTAAAGTTCCTCACGATATTGACGCTATACTTCAAAAAATTGATCAGACCGAAAAAGGAGCAGTGCCACCTCAAAGCTTATTAAAAAACATCCATGTTATCTTCAGACCAATAGGGAATCATCCATCCAAGCATTACCATCGTTAAACCCTAAGCATTTTCTTTTAACTGAAAATGTGCTAAAATAGTCACATGAATGTGAGCAATACACACATACTTATAGTGGATGATGACAGGGATTATGCCCTTGAGCTGAAGGATTCCCTCAAGGAGGTCGGTGAGGTGGAGGCAGTCCACAGCGTGGAGGGGTTCAGAAAGGTCTTTGCTCCGTACCGGTATGACCTTATACTCCTTGACCTGAGACTAAGAGAGGGGAAAGAGGGGCTTGATCTTTTAAGTTTTATCATTGAGGAAGACCC
>QILJ01000281.1 GCA_003233295.1 Ignavibacteria bacterium
AGCAGTATTACTATTAATATCATTGATCTTACTAATGTTTTCATATTGATAAACTCTCTACTGCTTTTTTAAATACTTCTCCTCTATGTTCATAATTTTTAAACATATCAAAACTAGCGCATGCCGGTGATAGAAGAACAATATCTCCGCTGTCGGCTTCTTCCATTGCTTTATTCACACATGCTTCTAATGAATCCATCTTATCAACTTGTACATAATTTTGAAAATAATCATAAACCTTTTCTGCCGATGAACCGATCGCAAAGATCTTTTTCACATTTTTTTTAACCAGATCTCTTATTCTGCTGTAGTCGTTTCCTTTATCCTTACCGCCAAGTATAAGGTATATTGGCTTTTTAAAGCTGCGAAGTGCATACCAAACCGATTCGACATTTGTAGCTTTCGAATCATTCACGAATTCAATTCCTCTGATAACCTTAACCAATTCCAATCTATGTTCAACGCCGGTAAATGAGCTTACAGCTTTTAGAATACTGTCATTATCTATTCCAAGAAGTTTTGCAGCAGTTATAACTGAAAGAGCGTTATAACGATTGTGCTCACCTCGCAGAGTTATATATTTAGTGCTTCCAACTTCAATGGTTTCATCATCATGATTGAAGTATATGATTTCATCATCGATGTAACAACCGTCCTCGGTCAAAGGCGCTAATGAAATTCCGTAACAGCCTCTACTTCTTTTACGGAAACTGCTTACAACTTTATCATCAGCGTTAAAAATAAAAAAATCATCGTCATCCTGGTTCTTTGCTATCTGGAATTTGGACCCGACATAATAATCGAAGTTGTCTTCATATCTATCTAAGTGATCCGGAGTAATATTCAAGATAATAGCAAACTTTGGTTTGAACGTTTCTATATGATCCAATTGGAAACTAGAAACTTCCAGCATTACGAATTCATCTTCTTGAATATCCAATACGATATCGGAAAAAGCGATCCCAATATTCCCTGCCAGTTTAGCTTTCTTCCCGCATCTATTCAAAACATGTTCGCAAAGACTTGTTGTAGTGGTCTTACCGTTTGTACCGGTAATTGCAATTATAGTACCTTTATTGAACCACGATGCAAATTCTAATTCGCTAATAATTTTAATGTCTTTTTCAACTGCCTCACTCAGAACTTTGGAATTTGACGGAACGCCAGGACTAGTAATTACATAGTCACAATTAAAAACCCTGTCCGTGTGTCCGCCTATTTCATATTCAATTCCCAGTTCATCAAGTTCTTGCAATCTTTCCCTATCAATATCGGTAGAAAGATCACTAACAAACGGAACAGCGCCAAGTTTTTTTGCAAGCTTAGCAACAGCAATACCGCTTATAACGGCACCTAAAATTGTTATATTTTGACCTGATATATTTTTCATCTTATCTTAAATGAAGCTAAACTGATAATTGCTAAAATTATTGTAACTATGTAAAACCGCATTACGATTTTTGGTTCAGCCCAACCCAGCATCTCATAGTGATGATGGATTGGAGCCATTTTAAAAACTCTTTTTCCAACACCGAATTTCTTTTTTGTGTATTTGAAATAGAGCCGCTGTATTATCACAGAAAGTGTCTCTATAAAAAATACTCCGCCTAAAATGGGTATCAGCAGTTCTTTTTTTATAAGGATCGCTATTACTCCAAATGCTCCGCCAAGAGCAAGCGATCCGGTATCGCCCATAAATATTTGAGCCGGATAAAAGTTAAACCATAAGAACCCTAAACCTGCGCCTATTATCGCCGCGATGAATACAGTCAGTTCCCCAGAACCGGGCAGATAAATTATATTTAAATAATCCGACCAAATTATATTACCCGATACATAACTCATAACTGCCAGCGCAAGCATAACAAAAGTGATCGTACCCATTGCTAATCCGTCCAAACCATCGGTTAAATTAACGGCGTTTGATGTCGCAGTTATTATAAATATAACCATCGGTATATAGAGATACGAAAAATCCCAATTCATGTTTTTGAAAAACGGTAAAGTTGTCTGAGTGTTGTACTCAGCAAACTCAGGCAAATAGTAAATTGCAAAACCAACTACTAACCCGACAATAATTTGTCCGAGTAGTTTGTAGCGAGCTATTAAACCTTGCGGAAATTTTTTAACTACTTTGAGATAATCATCAACAAAACCGACAAAGCCCAAGAAAAGTGTACCGAACAACGCAAGCAGAATATATGCGCTTTTCAAGTCACTCCATAGTAGAACAGGAATCACAATTGACAAAAGAATAATTAGCCCGCCCATCGTAGGTGTACCGGCTTTCTGTAAATGCGACTGCGGTCCTTCTGCTCTAATAGTTTCGCCTATCTGTTTTTTCTTAAGCAGATTAATGATCTTCGGTCCCACAAAAAATGCTATAAATAAAGCGGTTATAGCCGAAATGGAAGAGCGAAAAGTCAAATACTTGAACACACCGAATCCCGGCGGTGATAGTAGTTTTTCGATATAATCAAATAGATAGTAAAACATTATGCAGCTTTGTTCCTAATCTGTTCCGCAAATTCTTCCATCTTCATTCCGCGTGAGCCTTTTACCAAAATCACTTGATCGGAAAAATTATTTTTATTTATGAATGATTTTAGCGCTCGCCTATTTTTAAAGTAATTTATATTTATACTCGTATTAATCTTCTTCAATTCCTTATCAAGATGGCTCATCAATTTCCCGATCATCATGACATTACTGATTTTATTCTTTGTGATCAATACTGCTAAACTTTTATGATACGTAACTGCTTGACTCCCAAGTTCAAACATATCGCCGATAATTATAGTCTTAACTTTGTAAGACTTTATCCCTTTAAGTAGGATTATCGCTGCTTCCATTGATGTGGGATTGGCGTTATATGTATCGTCAATCAGCATCATGTTATCAAACTTTTGTACGGACAATCTTCCGGGAATTTGTTTTAGTTTACTCACACCCGACTTGATATGCTTAATCGAAAGTTTTAAGTGCTGTGCAACGGCAACGGCAGCCAAAACATTCTGAGCATTGGCTCTACCATAGATCGGCAAAGTAACTTCATAATTTCTGGTTTTATATGAAACGCTTAACTTAGTTCTTCCGTCTTCCGTGTAGCCGGTAATTTTACCTTTAACATCACATTTTCCTTTGAATCCAAATGTAACTTTACTGCTGATCTTTTTCGTGTTCTTCTTGATTATCACGGTGTCATTATTAACGAAGATAACCCCGTTATTTACCAGAGTTGAATTTAACAAAGCGCTTTTTTCTTTATAAACACCGTCTTGATCAATTAAATATTCTAAGTGTGAATCGCCTATGTTTGTTATCAAAGCATAATCGGGACTTGCTATTTCAGCTGTATATTTTATTTCGTTAAAATGGTTCGTCCCATGTTCAAGAATTAAAACTTCGCAGCTTGATTTTGTTGAGAGTATTGTAAGCGGCACACCAATATGATTGTTATTATTTGCTATACTTTTCTCTGTTTTGAATTTCTCACTTAAAAAAGTTGCTAATATCTCTTTAGTTGTTGTTTTGCCGTTGCTTCCGGTAATGGAAATTACCTTTGCCTTTAATTTTGATCTCCATATATGAGCTAACTCTCCATAAGCTTTGATCGTATTCGGCACTGTAATTATCGGAACATTTATATGATCAAAATCTTTTAGATTACGTTTATTA
This sequence comes from Ignavibacteria bacterium, assembly GCA_003233295.1. The sequence continues at coordinate 3,679 of QILJ01000281.1, forward strand.
ATTACTATTGCCGATGCGCCTTTATTTACAGCTTCATCAATGAATTTATGACCGTCAAACTTTGCACCTTTGATAGCAACAAAAAGAGAATTCTTCCTAATATTTCGTGTATCTGTTGAAACCGAGGAAACAGCTTTAAATTCTGTCGGATTATAGATCACAGATCCGTTAATATTGAATATGTCAGATAAGGTAATCTTCATTAACATTCTTCCAAATATTTGATAGCTGTTTCTTTGTCGGAGAAGTGACTTTTTACTCCATTAATAATTTGATAATCCTCATGACCCTTGCCGGCAATAAGTATAACGGCATTTTCTTCAGAATCACAGATCGCGTTTTTAATTGCCTCCTCTCGATCAGGATTCACAACAACACCGCTGTCTCCAATTCCTTCCATTATATCTTCGATGATTTTCAGCGGGTCTTCCGATCTCGGATTATCAGAAGTGACATATACTTTATCACTCAACTCACTAGCAATTGTACCCATAATCGGACGCTTGAATTTATCTCTGTCACCGCCGCAGCCAAAAACCGTGTATATTGGTCTTTCCCCTTTTACTATATGATGAACAGACTCTAAAGCTTTCTGTAAACTATCTGCCGTATGCGAATAATCAACTATGACGTTTTTGGAACCTTTGCTCACTACTTCAAATCTGCCGGGTACTTGCGGCGTAGTTTCGATACCTTCTAAAACTTTTTCAGGCATTACACCTTCCAGCAAACCTACGGCAGCGGCAGCTGTAGCATTATAGCTATTGAATTTCCCAATCAATTTTGTACTTACTTTATAAGAATTCTGCAGATATGATAAATCGAATGAGGTTCCATTCAAGTCGAACTGAACATTACTGATCAAGAACATTGCATCATCAACTGTCCCGTATGAAAATAGCTCGCTTTGATTCTCTTTCAAAAGCTGCTGCCAATGCTCATCATCTTTGTTGAAAATTATTCTACCGCTTGGTTTCATTGAATCAAACAAAATTTTCTTTGCTTCAAGATAATGATCAAAATCAGAATGGAAATCCAAATGATCGGAAGTAATATTTGTAAACACCGCAAAATCAAAATCCAATCCGTAAACCCTATCAAGAGCGAGAGAGTGTGATGAAACTTCCATCACACAATGAGTATAATTTGCATCAACCATTTCTCTCATGTATTGATTTATCTTGTTTGATTCCGGTGTAGTAAGAGTTGACTCAATCGTAGAACTGCCTATATAATTGGAGATAGTTCCGAGCAGTCCGGTTTTATACCCGGCAGTTTCTAATATTTTCTTTATATAAAAGGCTGTTGTCGTTTTTCCGTTTGAACCGGTTATTCCAATTAACTTAAGCTCTCGTGAAGGATCCCCATAAAGATTGCACGATAACTCTGCAAAGGCTCTCCTGCTATTATTCACTACTATTTTCACTACATCGTTCTGAAGGAAAAGTGCATCCGGAATTTCGCCATTATCTTCCATCACAACAGCTTTGGCGCCTTTACTAATTGCATCAGGAATGAATTTTCGTCCGTCGGTCTTGAAGCCCTTGATAGCCACGAAGATAGATTTATCATTCACTTCTGCCGAGTTGTTGGTAATATTATTGACCTCCTTAAATTCAGGAGCACCGATAACACTTACAACTTGAACGCTATTTATTAACTGATCCAATTTCATTAATTAATTCGTACTTTATTTTTTAAGTTCGGATTTTCGCATTTTATCACGCAGACCAATCCATCTTTGATCTTTGTATTCGGCTTAATGCTCTGTGAAACAACCGTACCGCTTCCTTCCGCTTTATATTGGATGCCAAGATCATGTAGAATTTTGATCGCTTCTCTTTTTGTAAAATTATTTAAGTTCGGCATAACGGTTGAGTCAACAGAATACTTTTTCTTTTTACCAGAATTTGGGAATAAGACTCTTTGCTCCGGTAAGTTAGAAGTAACAAATATATCTTTATTCTGCTGCAGCTTTAACTTAGGCGCTATTTCATGTTTGTTGTTAGGAACTTCTTTTTTAATTTCAGTTCCATCGTTGTCTAAAATCCGTTTTGCAACTTCATGGAAGATCGGTGCAGCAACTTTACCGCCATATCTGCCTATCTTAGGTGAACTGACAACTATCAGAATAAGTATCTGCGGATTTTCAACCGGGAAAAATCCAACAAATGACGAATTATATTCCTTATTAGAATATCGTTTGTTAATTAACTTCTGCGAGGTTCCGGTCTTACCGCCGATTGACACGCCAGGTATGTAAGCTTCTGTTCCGGTTCCGTCCTCCACAACTTCTTTCATCATTTTTTTAACTCGATCAGATGTTTTTTCCGTAACAACTCTTCTTATCTTCTTGGGTATAAATTCTTCAACAACATTTCCTCTTGAATCGGTTACCTGCTGAACAACATAAGGCTGCATCAGTTCGCCACCATTCACTAAGGCAGAATAAGCTAACGCAAGCTGCAGCGGAGTAACTGAAATTTCATATCCGAAAGAGATGAATTTTTTAGAGATCTTGGAATAGTACTTCGGCTTTTTCAGTAGTCCGGGTGTTTCTCCGGGTAGATCAACACATGTTAAACTGCCGAAACCATAATTACGAAGATATCTATAAAAAGTATCTTCATCTATTCTGTCACTTAACTTGGCAATACCAACATTACTTGAATGCTGAATTATACCGGTCGAGGTCAAGTAATCATATTCATGCGTATCTCTTATCGTTGCACCTTTAACTCTATAAACTCCGTTTTCAGTATTTATCTTTTCACTCTCATAAGTCAGATCTTCATTTAACAGAATTGACATTGTAAGCGGTTTAATGGTTGAACCAGGTTCGTATGTATCTGTAATCGATCGGTTTCTTCTTTTGTAACTTGGATATATATTATAATGCTTCGGATCATAATCAGGCTGATTTGTAAGTGCAAGTATCTCGCCGGTATTAGGGTTCAATATGATCCCCACGGCAGATTTACCTTTAAATTTGTTCAACCCTTTTTGAACTTCTGTCTCTAATATTTTCTGGTAAGTTTTATTAATCGTAAGCTTAACAGTATTACCTGGCACCGGTTTCCTGGAAAATTCTTGATTAACAGTAACCACTCTTCCCAGCACATCATTCTCCATCAGTTTATAACCGTCGGTACCTGTTAATTTATCATCAAAATATTTTTCAACCCCCGAAACTCCAGCAAGTTTTCTATCAACATAACCCAACACATGCGATGCAAGACTTCCGTAAGGATAAACTCTCGAGTAATCCTCAATCTGAAAGTACCCTTCAACAACAAATTCTGATAACTGCATCACGTTTTCCTTAACTGCTTTTTTTTCAAGACAAATGTTTTTTTTTGCACTGTTCAATAATCTCAAATAATGTTTCTTCTTTTTCCCGAATACTTTAGCAAATTTTGCAGCAATTCTTTCCTTCGCTTTTTTATTTGTCATCCTAGTATCGACAAAGAGAGAAACATCATCTTTAGTATAAGCAAGAATGTCATTGTTCCTGTCTGTAATTAATCCCCTTTCTGCTTTGATCTTTACTGTTTTATTCTGTTGTTTCTCAGCAATCCGGGCATACCGTTCATGGTCGGCAACTTGTATATTGAATAATCTTCCGACTAATATCATGAGCACTAAGAATACAACTGCTATTACAATCAAGACTCTGGAGTTATTCATACTTACTTTTAACTATTTTCTTGATCCTATTAATTTTTTCTTGACTAACAAATAATTGCTCCAATGGCTGCTCAATTCTGACCATTCCTAATCTCTCTGATGCGAGCTTAACAATCCTATCTTCCGACTGCAGCTTTTGTACCTCTGCAACCTTTGCTTCCAATCTATTTTGAATTGCACCGAGTTCTTGGTCCAGTAAATCAACTTCCTTAAGTAAATACCTGTTCTCCGTATGGAGCACAAGATAAATGAAGATTGCACCCACTATGGGTACAACTACATTTAATAAAATTCTTCCAAGAGATACTCTACTCTTAGATTTTTTTGTTCTTTTTTTCTTCATATTTTTTCAGCAACTCTTAACTTGGCACTTCTAGATCTACTATTCTCATCAATTTCTTCGTCCGTCGGAACAACAGGTTTTTTTGTCAATATTTTCAAGCTCGGAGTTGTATCACACACACAGATAGGGAATTCCGGTGGGCATACACACGTAAGCGTCTGTTGTTTGAAAAACTCTTTAACTATTCTATCTTCCAAAGAGTGAAAAGTGATCATTACAATTCTACCGCCTATCTTTAGTACAGATAAAGATTTTTCCAGGAAATCTTCAAGTTCATTTAATTCATCGTTCACAAAAATTCGAAGTGCTTGGAAAATACGAGAAAGTGCTTTATTAACAACTCTCGAAGGAGTAATTTCTTCAACAATCCTGCGTAACTGCTCAGTCGTTTCAATTTTGCTCACTTTCCTATGCTCAACAATTCTTTTTGCAATACTTCTTGAATTCCTCTCCTCGCCGTATTTATAAATAATATTTGCAATTTCTTCTTCCTTAAAAGTATTAACTACAAATGAAGCAGGATATCCTTTCGACTTATCCATCCGCAAATCCAATGGTGAATTTTCTCTATATGTAAAACCAGAATCTTTATTATCTAGTTGAAAAGAGGAAACACCAAGGTCTGCAAAAATGCCATCATATTTTTCAATGAACTCAATTCTTGAAACATTTAAAATATCAGTGAAACTTGTGTTATAGAGTTTAACTCTGTTGTCGTCTTTAAATAATGTTCTACAATGATCGTAAGCGGTTGAATCTTTATCGGTTCCGATGTACTTAGCGGATTTAGTAAGCTTTGATAAAATTTTTTTCGTGTGTCCACCAAAACCAATAGTTCCTTCAAAATATACACCCGATCTGTCGGTCACTAAATAATCAACTGTCTCGTCCAATAAAACGGGTGTGTGATAAAGCATTACATTACATATCCATTACTTCTTTGGCAATTTTTTCATACGAATCTTCAATGTCCTTCAAATACTCTTCATACAATTGAGGATTCCAAACTTCTATATATTTATTCATACCAAGGATTAAAATTTCTTTTTCAATTTCCGCAAAATCGATCAATTTTTTGGGTACAAGCAGCCGTGATTGAGAATCAAATCTATCTTCGGCTGCTTCCTGCAGGAACATACGCATAAACTTTGCATCTTTAGGGTCAAAAGTATTCAGTTTATCCAATTTACTGGTAACTAACTCTTTCCAGTAATCCATTGGATAGATATTTATACATCTGGAAGAACCTCTTGTTAGAACAAAAGTATCGTTCGATTCCGATGAAACAAACTTTCTCATCCTTGCAGGAATGGAAATTCTTCCTTTTGCATCGATTGAATATTTATAACTTCCTAGAAACATAATTTTTTGACACTTTTAGGGATTCTTAAACACTTTTACCCACCACACCGAAAAATAACTCTTTTTTATGGGAAATGTCAAGTCTTTTTTGTTAATATTTTAAAATAAAAACCTTATAAGTTATTTAATTTAAGATGTTTACATGCATTTAATCGGATACTATGTATTTTATAATTATATTGCGATATTAATTTGTAAGAGAAGTATATTTTTGCTTAATTCCTCTATTCTTTAAATATTTTTAGGGAAATTCAATGAATAACAAAACTATTTTAATAACCGGAGCAACTGACGGTATTGGAAAGCAAACTGCTATTGAATTAGCAAAACTTGGCGGGAAAATCATAATTCATAGCAGAAATGAGAAAAAGTGTAAAAAAACTGTCGCTGAAATAACCAATAAAACAGGAAATTCAGACATTGATCATCTTTCGGCGGATCTTGCCTCATTAGCTCAAGTAAAAGAGATGGCAAATGCAGTCATTTCAAAATATGAACGCTTGGACGTGCTGATCAATAATGCCGGTGTTTTTGAAAATGAAAAAATATTCACTTTTGATGGATATGAAATGACATTCGGCGTTAATCACCTGGCTCACTTTTTGCTGACAATTCTACTTCTCGATCTGATCAAATCATCGGCGCCCTCCAGAATAATAAATGTAAGTTCAATGGCTCATAGCAGTAACGAATTTGATTTAAAAAATTTGAACAGCGAGAAATCTTTCAGCAGTTATAATGCTTACTCAATTTCAAAAGCAGCAAATATTTTATTTACATACAAGTTAGCTGAAGACTTGAAAGGGACCGGTGTAACTGTTAATGTGCTTCATCCCGGAGTTATCTCAACCAAACTTCTGCACAAAGGCTGGGCAATTGGCGGCGATAGCCTGGAAAGCGGCGCTGCAACATCGGTCTATCTAGCAAGCTCTAATGAAGTTGAAGGAATTACCGGGAAATATTTTGTGAATAAACATGAAAGCAGTTCCTCATCACTTACTTATGATAAGGAACTGCAAGAAAAACTTTGGGATGTGTGTTATAAAATGGTAGAAAAGTTTCTGTAATATTATTTATTCACAGCAGAGTTGCAAAGAGATTTTTAACCTCGAGGAGAATAATAATAAAAACCCAACTTTAAAACTCGCTTAATAAGTCTAAAAAAGTTGGGTTTTTGACGAATAATCTTTGCGTTTCTGCGGTTAAACCCAATCTATGCATTAAAAAAACAGGCTAAGTTCTAAGCAATACAGCAAAATAAAAAGTATCTAAAAGCCCAACTTTTAGCTTAATATGCTGTTAATTATTTTTATTCAATGTTC
>QILJ01000203.1 GCA_003233295.1 Ignavibacteria bacterium
GTTTATGTGAATAATAACCAATAAATAATGAACTTCTAACGGTTCTGAGATAAAGTATGAATAAACAACTTTCAATTATTATACCTTGCTATAATTGTGCTGAAACTTTGCGTGAAGCAGTTGAGTCTTGCTATATACAAGGATTTTCTGACGAAGAATTTGAGATTGTTATGGTTGACGATGGGTCAACAGACAATACGCGAGAAGTGATGAATACATTATCTAATGAACATACAAATATATATTTAGCTTTTCATACTAAAAACAGAGGAGGTGGTGCAACGCGCAACACAGCGGTTGAAAACGCAAAAAGTGAAATAATTTTTTGTTTAGATAGCGACGATATACTTCCAGAGAATATACTCTCTAAAATGCGAACTTATTTACTAAACAAAAAATGTGATGGGATTGGTCTACAGTGCTCTACAAAATTTATAGCTAATGATGTGCTAAATGTACATCATATTGATACTTTTTCTTACATCGGAGAGAAAATACCTTTTGACAGCCTTTTTCAACGTGGCGGGATTCTCTGTCCTCTTTATTCAGTCTTTATGTTCACCAAGTCAGCTTTCAAAGTAACTGGCGGATATCCAATCGATCATGGGTTTGATACTCAAGGCTTAGCTTGGCGTTTTCTTGCAAAGGGTCTCACTGCTTATACATGTCCTAATACAAATTACTTCCATAGAATTGAATTCCACAAATCGTACTATCTGCGTGAATATAATGCGGGTAAGGCTAATTTCAACTGGCAAAAAATCTTTTTGGAACATGCTCATATTTTTTCTGAACCAGCACAACAGTTTATCAGTACATTCCCTTGTGCTGACTTTACAAGAGAAATCTTCACAGAACTGCTACAAGTTAAACCACTATTGCAACCTAACTACCGCGAACTTCTAAATACTAAGGTACACCAAACTCCAAACTTAACTATAATTAAAAGCCACTCAGTAACAAGAAACAGTCTGCGTGGTTTATGGTTTCGTGCAAGATCTCGTTTACTGCGTAAAAAATAATTCATGAATCCACTACAATCATATAAAAATCTATCACGAAAATCCGTATTGCTTAATAAGGATTCAGTTAAAAAGTTCTCTGTCGCACTTGATAACAGTGATGCCGACATAGTAATAGCGGGACAACTTTTGCAACGCTTTAGTAATGGAGCAGTTAAAAAACATGTTGTATTCGAACATGTTGATGGTTACATTTTGCCAAAGATGTTTCCCCCACCATCCGAGCCACCTCCGTTTATTAAACAACGCTGGAATCCCTTTTTGGGTTATTGTTTAGCGCGAGAAGATATTATTTCGCGCATACCAAAATCAATTCAAACAAAACCTGAAGAATTACTAACATTTGCTATGCAATCTAATATGCGCGTACAAATAGAGAAAGATGCCATCGCAGAAGAGATACCTACATTTAGTCTGCACGACGTAGCATCCCCTAAAAAAATTATTACCAATAATCAATTTATGCGTAATTTTGCAGTACTTGCCAACATACTTCGCAATAATATACAATCCGTACTTTGTGAAGGTCCGAGTAAAAATAAATACCACCGAAAGATAGAGGATATTAAAAACAAAAAAGAAATTGTTGTTCGGATAAGTTTCGGTGGGCTTGGAGACTGTCTTGCTTATACAAGTCTGCCACGCTTACTGAAAGAACAATACGATGTTGATTTTTATCTATCTATGGATACTAAAAATATTTTTAGGGATCCTGATATAGAGAAATTATGCTTCCAAATGAATCCCTTTTTTAAAGGATACAAAGAATCTGATAATATCTTTGAGTTTAAGTCTTTTGTTGGCGAACGTTCACTTTATTCCATACTGACAGACAACGGTGGAGCAACGGCAATAAGCCAACTGGAACAACAATTCAAACTTAAAGGTAACGGCCTTCCAGAGATATACTATAAGCCAAATACTCTTTCGGGTTATAAACACACGTTACTATGTGATGCCAATTGGTTTAGCGGTGAAAAATGGGGACTGTATAATGATCCAAAGATACTCCCTACAATATTAAAGAAGTGGACAAGTATCGACCCACAAAATAAAATTGAATATTGCTTACCGACCCAGCAAAATCTCTTTGAGTATATAGATAAAATACACTCTGCGACAAAATTTGTTACCTTTTTCTCAGGCGGAAATTCACTTGCAGTTTCACTCAAAAAAGATGCTACTGTTATTGTTCCTGAGAACCTTGAAGGTAATTCAATCTCTTTGTTTTTCTTCAAACAATCTAAAATTACCTATACACGCATATTGTCTCTTGCCTCATATTATTGAATGTGTTAGATTTCAAAATTAAAGCCTAAAATAATTAACTATGAACAAATTGGTATTCAATTACAAAAATAAAACCTATCCAAGTTATATTCGTGATGGTGATGCCTGTTCATTTTGTATGCCATTTGCAATTCAATTCTGTAAGGGTAAGGGTTTGGATATTGGCGGATTTGATGATTGGGTCTTTCCTGGAGCAACAGCGATAAACCTGACACTTGAAGATGAATATGATGCCTTAAATCTGCCAGATAAAAAGTATGATTACATTTTTAGTAGTCATACACTGGAACACATTGATGATTACGTGGCTGCTTTAGAGTATTGGAAACAACACCTCGAACCTAGTGGAGTTATGTTTCTGTATTTGCCACACCCCGATATGGAATACTGGCTACCTGAAAATAACAAAAAACATCGCCATACCTTTCACCCTGAAGATCTTAAAAAGACAATCTCTGCACTCGGATTTACTGATGTACTTATAAGTGAACGAGATCTCTATTGGTCGTTTTCTGTAGTTGCCTTCGCATAAAACTTCAAAAAAATAGTTAGTTTTTTGCAACCCCCTATGATACACTTTTTTTATGCTTGATTCGGTTAAATCATTGCAACAAACATTAGAAACGGTATCAAACGACTCTTTACTTAAAGAGTCGTTTGATACTGCTGGTAAAATTCTTACGAATACACTACTAAATAACAAGAAAATCTTAGTTGCTGGTAACGGTGGTAGTGCGGCAGAGGCACAACATTTTGTTGCTGAAATAGTGGGTAGATTTAAAACTGAGCGTAGCGGATACTCTGCAATTACTTTAAGTGCGGATACATCAATAATAACTGCAATAAGTAACGATTATGGTTACGAAAATGTGTTTGGCAGGCAAATTGAAGCGCTCGGAGAACAAGACGATGTGCTATTAATACTTTCAACCAGTGGTAATTCTCCTAACATTATAGAGGCTTTGAAAGTAGCGAAAAAAAACAAAATACGAACAATCGCCCTGTTAGGTAATGACGGTGGTTTAGCCCGTAATTTATCAGATATAGATGTCACTGTCCCATCAACTGACACAACCAGAATCCAAGAAGTTCACTTATTACTAATTCATGCTTGGTGTGAAATCATTGATAAACATCTCAGCTAAGAAAATTCTTGAGCGATTGAACCTGTTTTCGTCGTGCAGTGTTGGCATTGTTGGTGATTTAATGCTTGACACTTTTACATATGGCAGAGTCGAGAGAATGTCACCCGAAGCTCCCGTACCTGTTGTGCTTATTGAATCGGAAAAACAAATGCTAGGAGGAGCCGGAAATGTTGCAAGAAATGTAAAGCTCCTTGGTGGCGATGTACATATTTATGGCAGGGTTGGTAATGACGCAGAAGGAGTAAAAATAATACATCTGCTAACCTCTGAGAAAATACAATCTGATGGTGTATTTGAAGAGAGCCCAAACTACTCCACGATAGAAAAAAGACGCATTATCGTCGCAGACAAACACCAAATGCGTATTGATAAAGAAGTTATTTCAAACCTAGATACAGAAAACGAGACATTACTTTTGAAAAAGATAGAATCGGATATTGCACACCTAGATATTTTAATGATATGTGATTACGCAAAAGGTTTTATTACACAACCAAACGCAAAAAAAATTCTAGAACTTGCTCACAAAAATAATATCCCAATTGTTGTTGATACTAAACCACAAAGACAATCATGGTTTTCGAATGTTTCATTAATTACTCCAAATGAATCTGAAGTAACTATTATGACAAAAGAAGACAATATAATATCTGCTGGAAACAAACTCTCGGAACAAACCAAAAGCCCTGTACTTGTGACACGTGGTAAAGATGGTATGACATTATTTGAACAAAATAGAAACGAACACTTCCCAGCAATAGAAACGGACATAATTGATGTGTCTGGTGCAGGTGATACTGTTATAGCATGTTGCGCACTTTCTATTGCATCTGGTTGTAATTTACAAGAGTCAGCATACATTGCTAACCGCGCTGCCAGTATTGCAGTTAGTAAACGTGGAACTGCGGCCGTTCATTATGATGACTTGGTTAAAATGTTTAGTTAATTTTATGTATCAAGAAAAAATTATAGATATTGATAATCTATCAGAAAAAATGTCAAAAAGAGACACTCTATGTATTTCATCATGTAGTGGTAGTTTTGATTTACTTCACAGTGGCCATATTTCATATCTTACCGAAGCTAAATCCAAGGGGGATATTTTAGTTGTCTTCTTAAACTCAGACAACTCAATAAGATTATACAAAGGGCCATCAAGACCAATTACTAATCTCCGAAATAGATTACAATTATTATCGGCATTAGAATGTGTAGATTATATAGTACCGTTTGACGAGCTTACGCCAATAAGTTTAATAGAAAAATTAAAGCCGGATGTATTTTGTAATGGCGCCGATTGGGGCATAAACCCCGTGGAAAAGTCTACTGTTGAATCATACGGTGGTCGGTTGGAAATTGTATCACCGGAAACAAGAGACTTAATTTCAACGAGTACGATACTGAAAAAAATACAATCCGTCAGGAATGCTCCTGAGCAAAAAGTACTTTTCTTAGACCGTGACGGCGTTCTTATTGTAGACAAAGGATATATACATAAAAGTGAAGATGTTGAAATTATTCCTGAAACAGTTTCGGGTCTTCAAAAACTAAAAAGTATTGGCTGGGAATTTTGTGTTATTAGTAATCAATCCGGTGTCGGTCGCGGAATGTATACAGAAAAAGAGGTAAATATTGTTAATAACCATATCAGTAAACTATTGAAGAAAGACGGATTGACAATTAAAAAGTTTTACTACTGTATCCATACTCCTAAAGATTTGTGCGAATGTAGAAAACCACATACAGGTCTGTTGGTTAAAGCGGCTCACGAATTTGGAATTGCACTGGGTAAAAGCTGGATGATTGGAGACAAACTAAGCGATATTGAAGCTGGGCGACGAGCAAATATGCATACAATTTATATTGGAAATGTAAAAAAAGACTCACAACTTAATTCACTCACTACACCTGAAGCAGTTGCAAAAAACCTAAATGGAGCGGCTGACTTTATTCTTAACTTTAACCTCAAATAATGAAATACTTTCCAACTAGAATAAAGCACAAAATACCGGGTGTGGTGGGTATATATCAATTCCTTAAAGGGATACTATCCCTACCGTCTTTTTACGGTGATTACCGGAAGTTTAAAAGGGCTCAGAAAAAGATAACAGCTCGCTTTCCTGTAAAAACTAAAGATTTTTTTCTATGCCTTTTTGATAAAACAACTGATACACCATTTGACCCTCACTACACCTACCACCCAGCGTGGGCGGCTCGTATTTTGGCAAAAGAAAATCCTAAAAAGCATATTGATATTTCGTCAACAGTAAAATTTTGCACGGTAGTATCTGCTTTTATACCAGTTGATTTTTATGACTATAGACCAGCACAATTGCATCTTAGTGGTTTGCAAAGCAAAAGGGGCGACCTGCTCGCACTGCCTTTTAAAGACAACAGTGTTGAATCTATATCGTGTATGCACACAATTGAACACATTGGGCTTGGGCGATATGGAGAGCCGATAGACCCAGATGGAGACATAAAAGCAATCAACGAATTGAAACGTGTGTTAAAACCAGGTGGCAGCCTTCTTTTTGTGGTACCAGTTGGTCGCTCGCGTATTGAGTTTAACGCACATCGTATTTACTCATACGAGCAAATTACTTCTTACTTTAGTGAATTGGAGCTTATGGATTTTTCGCTTATCCCTGATGATTGGAAAAATGGTATTATAAAAAATGCCTCACCTGAATTTGTAAGCTCACAAAGATATGGGTGTGGTTGCTTTTGGTTTAAGAAATAATTATCTATATGAAGATTGTTAAAACAAATTCTAGAAAAAATCAGTTAATTCAAAAAATACAAGGTCTTGTGTACCGTCTTGATAATACCGGTAACAGCAACATCAAATATAACGGCGAACTAAATTTCATTAAAGACGTTTGCGAGCATTATCGCGGCAAGAAGTGGGTCTTTTTTGACATAGGTGCAAACAAAGGAGAATATACTGAACTTATTCTTAAGTATGCTACGTCTAATATGGTGCAATTACATTTATTCGAACCACAAAAGAGCTGTATAGAACTGTTAAATAAGAAGTTCTCACAACATACCGATATACGTATCAATAAATTCGGATTATCATTAGAATCACAACATGTTATCTTATACAAAGATAAAGATCAAAGTGGTTTGGCATCTGTATATAAGAGGAATCTTGACTATCATAATATTAAATTAAATGAAGTCGAAAAGGTAACACTTCAATCTGCATCTGAATACATAAAGGAGCAGTCAATAAATAAAATAAACTTCATAAAAATTGATATCGAAGGACACGAGCTTGAGGCCCTGCGTGGTTTCGGAAATTTCTTAAAACCTGAAAATATTGATCTAGTACAATTTGAATACGGGGGAGCAAACCTTGACTCACATACCAGCCTTCTTGAATTATTTAACTTTTTCGGAGAAAGTGGTTTTGTACTATGTAAAATAATGAGAAATCATTTGGAAATAAAGACATATCATCCTAGTTTTGAAAATTTTATATATCAGAATTGGGTAGCAGTAAACCCAGAATTAATTACATGAGTTACCCACCAATAATACTTTTTACTTATAACAGACCTAAGCATACTAAACATACCTTAGATGCACTTAGTAAGAATAAAGACGTTGAAAAATATCCATTATACATCTTTTCAGATGCTCCTAAAAAAGATACTGATATAAAAGACGTCCAAGATGTACGTACTCTCATAAAAAATCTCGATGGATTTAATATTCAAAAAATTATTGAACGAGAAAATAATCTTGGACTCGCAAAATCAATTGAGACTGGAGTTACAGATGTTATAAACAAACACGGGCGTGCCATAGTATTAGAAGATGATTTAATTACTTCCCCATTCTTTTTGCCTTTTATGAGAGATTCTTTGATGGTGTATAAAGATAACCCAAAAGTTATGCATATTAATGGCTACTGTCCTCCTACTAATTTTGAATCGGATGAATTAAATAATAGCTCTTTCTTTTACAGACTTACATGGTCATGGGGATGGGCAACTTGGAAAGATAGGTGGAATAAATATGAAAATAATTCATCAGTACTATTCAAAATTATAAATGAGAATGATTTATTAAGATATTTCGATATTGATGGGAGTTTCCGCTTTTCAAGTACATTACGCTCGAATATTCGAGGTGATATAAATACATGGGCTATTAAGTGGTATTCTAGTATTGTTATAAATAATGGATTATGTTTAAGCCCATTTCATTCGCTTGTGAGAAATATCGGAAATGACAACAGTGGAGAACATTCCAAAAGAAGTTCAATATATGATTCTACTTTGTATGAACATCCTATAACAGTTTTAGAAATCCCTGTACAAGAAACACCAAAAATACAGCAAGAAATAAGACGTTATTATAAATCTATACAACCAAGTATCCCTGAAAAGTTATTACTCCGAATTAATAATTTGATAAAGAAATCATGAACACCCTACTACATTTTCTTGAACAGATACGAATAAGGTCGTTTAAAAGATTCATAGCTTTTACTACAACATACCCAGGTTTTTTATGTTATGTAATCGATAAATCATCTTTCTTGTATATGTACAGCGAGATTTTTGAAAAAGAAATATATAAGTTTGAATCTAAAGCAAAACAACCATTTATAATTGATTGTGGAGCAAACATAGGCTTGCAGATAGTATATTTTAAAAGACGTTTTCCTGATGCGAAAATACTTGCGTTTGAGCCGGATCCATCAATTTTTGAAATTCTGGAAAAAAATATTAGCTCAGCTGGAGTAAATAGTGATGTTACTTGTATTCAAGCATGCCTTGCAAAAAAAGAAGGAGAAGTTTCATTCTACCCAGACGGGTCCGACGGTGGCAGTATTGTACATAATAATAACAACGCCGAAGCCATAAAGGTACCTGCGCATAATCTGAAAACTTTTATAACAGAGCCTGTAACATTCTTAAAGATTGATATTGAAGGAGCGGAATTCGAGGTATTGGAATCTATAATTGATAAATTACACCTCGTAGAAAATATTTTTATTGAATATCATTCAATGATTAACAAAACTCAAAATCTAGACCAAATTTTGTTAATACTTAAAAATGCAGGTTTCCGTTATTACATTGAGCACGGAGGAATATATTCACCAGAACCATATATAAAGCGGAACACCGACCACGAAATGGACCTACAATTGAATATCTACTTTTACCGCGATTCTACTAAAAAGATATCTTAGTGAAGGTCTGGTATATTTACATTATGAATACATCTATTACATTCGTAATTCCCGCTTATAATTCGAAGAGTATGCTTGCTGATGCAGTTGAGTCAATTTTCAACGGTAATTTTGAATCTAAAGACGAAGTGATAGTGGTTAATGATGCTTCTAAAGACACAACTGGTGCAGTCGCGGAAGACCTAGCAAAAAAATACTACCCAAACATAAAACTCATTACAAATGATGAAAATAAAGGGTGTCCAGCAAGTAGAAACATTGGCATATCTAAAGCAAAAAATAATCTTATATTTAATCTTGATGCCGACAACATCCTTGCACAAAACAGCATCGGAAAGTTAAGACGAGAACTTGTAAACCAAAAAGCGGATTTAGTAGCCTTTGGTGAGTACCATTATTTTAAAACTTCACCAAACGACATTACTCACAAGTGGATTTGCAAACCGGGAGTGTTTACACTTGCTGATTTTTTCTCGGGAATTATTAATCAGGGCCCTGGAGGAAATTTTCTGTATAAAAAATCGGTTTGGGAGGATGTTGGTGGATATTGGGAATACGGTAAGGGACTTCATGAAGCGTGGGGTTTCTCACTTAAATTACTAACACATGGTATAAAATTTATAGTATTACCGAACACGTTTTATTACCATCGTTATTCCCACCAATCACTTTTTATACGTGAGAATGTGAAAGAAAATGAAGAGATAGATGTAACTAACAAATTCATTGTTAACTTTATCCATTTGTTTGATGAAAAATCAAAATTATATATAAAGAATAATCCATATTGGTACCACAATTTAGAATACCATCCATTATGTCTAAAAAATGGCTCTATTGGTGTAGACGGTGTTGTAGTGCATACATCGCAGTTATCACATATGCGTTATACAATAAAAACATTATTAAAGAGACTACTGAGACTCTAGCTGTACATATAAATTGTTTCAGTATGCATTGTATTGTATGGCTAAACACGAACCTAAAGGTTGTTATCGCTCCTATTCCTTGGTTTAATACAAAGAGGCATATTTATAAAGACTTAATTCCAGATTTATGGATTTCACTTCCAAGAGATTAAAGAAAGAACCGTTAGTTAGTATATGTATGCTAACTTTTAACAATGATGCTTACATCAAAGAAGCACTTGATAGTGTGCTCGCACAAACATATAAAAACTGGGAATTAAATATAATAGACGACGGATCAAGTGACAAAACTAGCTCTATAGTTAATTCTTATAACGATTTTCGAATAAATTATATAAAACATTCAGAAAATAAAGGACTGTACGCTAGTAGAAAGGAATCTTTAGAAAATACAAATGGAGAATACGTTGCAATTTTAGATAGTGACGACATATGGTGCTCGCCTGATAAGCTTAAAAAACAGGTTACATTTTTAGAAAATAATCGAAAGGTTGTTCTAGTAGGAACTTTTCTTATAACAATAAATTCTAATGGGAGCGAAATAGGAAAAATGAGGTATTACACAAAGGACGTCAAAATTAGAAATTCTATTTTAGTTCGCAACCAATTTGCTCATTCGGGTGTACTAATACGAAAAGAAGCCATCAATAAAACACTCGGATATAAAAAGATGCTAGCAGAAGATTTGGAATTTTTCTTACAATTAGGAAAGTTTGGGAAATTTGCAAATATACCGGAATTTTTAACAAAGCATAGAATACACAA
>QILJ01000519.1 GCA_003233295.1 Ignavibacteria bacterium
AAATTTTCTTTAATGACTTTTCACTTAAATAAACCGAAGGTAAATCTCTTTCGTTTCCAATACTTCCTGGCAGGGATACATCTTTCCCCACTCCGGCATGAAATATTACGAATAGGTCATAATCAGAAAAATCAACATTTGTATAGTGTTTATCAGCAAGTTTCCAAACTTCCTCGGCAAAATTTGCAATAGGAGATAGATCATTTAGATCATTAATAGGAGGCGTATAGTTACGCATTGTTTTTGGAACTGTAAGTATATCACCAAGAACAGAAAAAGATAGATTGAATTTATTATCCGAAACTTTTTTGAAATAGTTTTTAGCAAAAGTTAAATGATCCTCAAAGTATGGTTTGTTATGCGGTAATGGATCTAAAATAGTTATGCCGTAATCCTTCGAGTAAATTGATCCGAATGTTCCGTTTCCAAATGTTGCATCATCTTTGTCTTCCCGAAATTCAACCAGCACAGCTAAAATTTTTAACGAATCTCCTGGATTCAAATTTGCTATATTCGCCACAGGATTAGGATTGAGTTTACCAACAAAAGTTTGGGCAGAATAACTGCCCATAATTAAAATACTTACGAATAGAATAAGGGTTATTTTTTTCACTGTTAGATTCCCCTAGGAAGTCCTCTAGGGGTTCTTGGAGCTAAACCCCATTCAATCAATAATGAAAACCTAAGTGTTCCGTCAAGCGGATGGTTTTCCGAATTAACGCCAACTGTTGATAAATAAGAGAAATCGAATCCATAAAGATCATATCTTATACCGGCACCAAATGTTAAAAAGTTTCTACCCCCAAATTCAGGGTCTTCATAAAAATAACCTCCACGTACTGCAAACATAAAGTCTTCAGCACGTCCGTACCAATACTCTACTCCAGCCGAATATTCAATACTTCTGAATTCACTTGGCTGTGTAATAACAGTATCTTTGTTAGTTTCACTTTGTCTTTTACTAACTAATAGTTTACTTGCATCGCCAACTATTGTAAGTGAATTATAGTCATCCTGAAAAATTCTATAAGCTAAACCTAAACGTAAATTTGTTGGAAGCGGATCAGCCTGATCTTGATCGATATATGAAATTTTAGGACCGACATTACTAAGATTGGCGCCAATACTAAAATTACCGCTTAAGAAATTCTGCGGTCGCCACATACCTCCAACGTCAAAACTAACTGTGGTTGCAACACCTGACCCAACTTCATTTTCCGTAGGTTGATTGGCTAAGTTCGAGTGAATTAACCTGAAGTTGAATCCCAAACCCCAATCTTCACCCAATTTAGTTGCATAACCAATTGTTGCAGCAAGATCGAACGAGCGGAAAGTACCAATTACTTCGGGACCACCGGAACCTGTTCTTTGGAATTCTCCATAATTCATATATGTTAAACTTGCAGTGATACTTCCGTCAATCGATTCCATATAAGTACGAAATGTTAAATAATCATATGATAGATCGAGACCGAATTGCGGCAGCCAATTTGAATGTGTAAGTCCAATTTCTGTACCTGACTGAAATGCGATACCCGATGGGTTCCAGAAAATTGCAGCAGAGTTATCTGCTAAACCAGTTCCCGTTTCACCCAATGCGGAAAATCTCGAGTCAGGTGCAAGAAGAAGATAAGGAACTGCAGCTTCACCTTGAGCTTTGACCTCACTGACATAACCAATTGATAATGTAAACAAAATCAATACAACAAATAATTGTTTCATTAAAATTATACCTCCATTATTAAATAAATTGTTTTCTATTCTAACGATAGACAGCTAATTTACCAAGTACACTCTGACTTGAATTACCATCTACCGATTTAACTATTAGCTTATATAAATAAGTTCCATTTGCAATTCGAGAACCGTCTTGGTCCCTTCCATCCCAATCAATTTTTACATATTTATCAATAACACTATATTCTTCAATCACTTTTATTAACCTTCCGGCTACAGTATAAATTTTAATCTTAATGTTAATCGGTTCAACAATATTGTGCTGGAAAATAAAAGTTGTATTATTGCTGAAAGGATTCGGATAGTTTACAACATCTTTTAGAACAATTTCACCGGAATTAACAACCGTGAAATAGCTTACTTCCAGTGAAGGATTATTGAACACATCCCAAGCTTTTACTGCAATTTTATGATCGCCAAGAGCCGCATCGCTTACTTTATAGTTAACTTGTCCTGATCTGCCCGCTGCATCAAGATCGCCTATAAAATAGTTTGTGAAATCTACGGCTTTACTCTCATCATCGTCTATAACACCTTCTAATTTATGACCAATGCCGGAACCCGTAGTATTCAAACCCGTTTCATCACTTAGATTTATGACAAGAGTAAAATCTTCATTAACTAAGTAAGCATTTGATGTTTCACTTTCATCATAAAGTATTTCAATTTCCGGACCATTACCATCATCAACTGTTGTTGAATCAGTTCCACCAATTGTGATCTGTTTTGTATACCCAATACCATCACTCCTATCATCGTCCAAATATACAACAATCTTACCTGTACTATTTTCGTAAGAGATATCTTTCGGTACGGTAAAGTTAGCGGCAAATTTTCCGTTTGTTATTGAAGCTCTTCCTCTGAATATAACACCCCCCGGTTCTATCATATAAAAATTACGGGCTAGTTCAGGAAGCGGTTTTTTCCTCTCCGAATCAAACACAGTAACAATTGCTTCACCATTGTAGGAAGTATTAACAGAACCGTCATAATTGCGTACAAGACCGTCTAAAGAAACTTTACTGAGTGCGCTCAACTGAACATCTGACGAAAGATCATTATCGTTAACATGCTCAATGGTAGTAGGGATTTTTGGTAAGTTCAATCTAATTGCAGGATCTCCGAACAAATGAAATTTTTCATCATTAACTTGAATTCTGTTTTCTTTGGTTTGATAGAAAGCTTGACCAATAGATTTATTAACCATATCTTCTAAAGACCCGCCAAGTAGATGAGAATAAAATTCCAGATTAATCTGTTCGTTCAGACCAGCATATACAACTCTTGCAGCAGAAAAAGCTCCGATCAAACCTCTATCTTCGAGAAGAAGCATATCTTCAACAGAACTCTCCGAAGAAGGGTCATCATATAACCCGAAATCACAAGTTGCCGCTGTTAAGAAAAAGTATTTGTCGTTTTTTAAACTTGGAATTGTTGAAGTCTGAACAAATACGTATTCATGCGCCCAAACTTCCGGATTGCCATGCCCAATGTAATTCAATATTAAAGTACCTTGATTGATAGCAGTTATTATAGCCTGATTAACTTCAGGTTTTCTTCTTCCAAAACCAGTTTGAATAGTAGGATACGCTGCAAGATAAATTTTCTTACGATTCATAAAAGCAGGAACTCTATCAGCGTCCAATTTTTCCGACTGACGTGTATGCAAAGCGCCGTCATCACCATCAGTTGTAAGTCCGTCATCAGCCACTAGTGTAATAAGGTCTTTCCAAAGTCCATTCTCTTCAGATTCATATTTAATTATTTTATCAACTGAAATTCTAGCATGTTCTGTGCTCTGAATTGTTATTCTGCCAATAGCCAGGTCTGCGCTTTCATCGTCTCCAACAATTCTTCCATAGTAATCATCCATCGGATAAGATCTAAGTTCATCTAATGATTCTACAGTTTCATAGACCGGTACAAAATTTTTATTATAACCTTCAACATTGTAATAATCATAATCCCCATCTCCGAATAGAAGCACATAAAAAGGTTTTGTCTGCCAATTTTCATAAGCATATTTAAGGAAATTTCTAATAGCTGTCGGGTCAAGTAAACCGCCGGAGAACTCATTCAAAATTTCATCTACAAAAAACACTTTAGCAGTAAGCTTATGCGGAGAATCATTTTGACGATATTCTGCAAGTCTATTTGCTTCATCTTCAAAATGTTTATCTGTGATCACTATGTATTCAACTCCACTGCTGAAACCATGTATATTCGAATTATCAACCTTTTCTATTTTAGAGATAGCTTTATATTTAGATGGAGATAACGCAATAAATTTAGAATAACCGTCTGTATATTCACGATCTTTGACCTTTATGATCCCTTTATCATTATCAATCGAGTATGATACTTGTTTTACATCATTACTATTTGTAACGTCAAATATTTTTATATCATTTGTACTTACAAATTTCAATTGATATTCAATTTCAGTTCTTTTTTCCCCTGCAAAAAACAAAATTTCATCATTCTGCGCTCTTAGATTACGTTTATATTCTATCTCATAATAATCAATATAAGCTTTGGAATCAGGCGATGATGCTGAAATGCTCATTTTAAGGACACTTCTGTTATCCGGAAGAGCACCGGTGAATTGTGCATTTATAATACTCTGAGTTCCCCATGTATAATAATTGGCATTCTTTCTGCTTAAGGTACCAGAATATATCTGTTTTGAATTCTCAAGTATCCTAATAGGAAAAGCTTTTGTACCCACATTTGCAAACCGCATTTTGTATTTGATCGGTTCGCTCTCTATTCTTTCACTGAGATCATTGATATAAGTACGAGAATTGCTATTCAGACTGAAATCATCCCCCCAATAATCTCTGCCTGATTTACCAATGTTTATTCTGTCATCATCCAAAGATTTAAATGCTACCGTTGATGTCTGAACAAACGAGGGGTCTCCAGTGTAGGAACTTTTCTGTTCAATTCTTTTTCCGTTATTGCCCCCGGATGTTATCCAATAATAGTTTTTCTTAGAATATGGATGATGATACCGTACATATTGATTTTTATTTATATCAAATTCCCAGAAGTCTGTCCCGCGTCCATAAAAAATTATTATATCATTCGCATCAAACTTACCATCATCTTCTCCCTCAACAATAATTGCATTCTCAACCAGATCAGTTGCTGCGGGAAATGAAACTTTCTCAGGTAATGCTTTCCCACCGTTATTATATATCTTTATTGTTTTCGGGTTTACCGATGCTGCATCAATTCCAAGTGACTTTAATTGATCCCTTGTAATTTTATATATACCTTCTTCCGGAGCCTCAAATCTGTACCATGTCCCTTCAGAAAGAACTGAATTGGAGGTTACTTTGCTTAATTTTTTAGATTGTTTTCCCCATTTTTGTGCAGCATCAAAATTTATTACATTATCCTTAACGTATTTATCAGTTATCTCAACTGTTCTATCTGCAGGTTTTCCAAAGTTAACTCTAACCATGATCTTCTTGTATAAGATTATCTCATCGGTTTTCGGATCGTACTGAATAGGTGAAATAAGAATTGCCTGCATAGGAAGATCGCGGCTGTAACCAAAATTGCCGAATCGAACCAGTTCGCTGTTTTGGAATTCTCTTTTTGCCGCGTTGATCTGATCGCTTGTTAATTTAACATCCCAAAACTCAGGTGCAATCTTGCCTTTTATTATAGAATGCTGAGTAGTAAGAACTTGAAGTGTGTTACCAAATTCTGACGGAACACCCACAGAGATCAATCTGTACGGCAGTTGGATCTTGCCAACTAATTCTTCAGAAGCACCAACGGCTCTGTCAAATGCAATATTAGTATATTTTGTACCTTCTATTTCAGAATAAGTGACGGGAGAATAATTTGGAGTAAACTCAAATACAACACTTGTAGAAGATGAGGAAATGATTTTAATATCCCCCTCTGCAAATAGGTTTAAATACAGCAAAAGGAAAATAATGATAGAGCCTTTGCTTTTCACTTTTTTCTCCAAATAAGTTAAATTAATTAAATACTGCTACCAAAGTAACTGATATTTAGGTTTCAAATAAAATCGTAAAAAAGCGCTCTATATATTACTTTCCTTAAATTTTGATATAAAAGTTAACTAACTTATAGACACTTTGTCAAGTCAATTAATCAGTTTCACTTCATTATTTAAAATACTCAAATTCTTTGAAATAATCAGCTATTTTAAAGTAATTGTAATTTTACTGACATTTTTTTTGATCTCTAAAAATTTATACCTACTAAAAAGCAAAAAGAATCGAATTAGTAACTATTTATTCGGAATCTTTCGTCATAAACCAAGCAGATCCTTTTTCTCTTTCATTGCATCAATGCAGAATTGAATATGTTCATCAAGAGGAATACCAAGTTCTTCAGCCCCTGAAATTATCTGTTCCCTATTAACCGCTCTGGCAAATCCTTTGTCTTTCAGCTTCTTCTTAACTGATTTAACCTTTACTTCATCAATCGACTTGCTAGGACGCACATAAGTTACCGCCGTAATAAAGCCTGCTAATTCATCACATGCATAAAGAGTCTTTTGCAATTTTGTCTCTCTTGGTATTTCGGTATATTCAGCATGAGACATTATAGCAGTTCTAAATTCTTCCGAAAATCCAAGTTCCTTTAATATCTCATTCCCTTTGTAAGGATGTTCTTCTTCAGTGGGAAATTTTTCGTAATCAAAATCATGAAGAAGAGCTACATTGCTCCAAAAAAATTCATCTTCTCCGAACTTACGTGCATAAGAAGCAACGCAAGTTTCAACGGCGTATGCGTGTTTTAATAAACTTTCACTTTTAGTATGTTCTTTTAAAATTGCTAGACATTCATCTCTGTTTTGTTCTATGTTCATTCTATTTCTCCAGAATTATTTTTCACTAAACGTTTTTACTTGGACATTCATTCACCAAAACACACTCTAGGCATTTGGGTCTTCGTGCAATACAAACTTTACGACCGTGAGAAATGAACCAATGAGTAAAATTGATCCAATCCTTTTTATCGACAATTTCCTTCAGTTTAAGTTCAATTTTTTTAGGATCTTTTGTATCAACAAAACCAAGCAAATTCGTAAGACGAATAACATGAGTATCAACAGCAATAGCCGGAATACCGAAAGCATTTCCAGCTACAACAGAAGCCGTCTTTCTTCCAACACCCGTAAGTTGTGTTAATTTTTCGAAATCAGCAGGTACTTCCCCGTTATATTTCTCTATCAATTGACTGCAGCATGCTTTGATACTTTTTGTTTTTTGTTTGTAAAATCCCGTTGAGTAAATATCTTGCTCTAACTCTTCATTAGAAACTTTTAAGTAATCTTTGGGTGACTTATATTTTTTGAAAAGTTTTTCTGTTACTATATTTACTCGGGCATCGGTACATTGAGCTGAAAGTATCGTAGCAATCAATAGTTCGAAAGGTGTGTTGAAATAGAGTGCCGGTTTAACATTGGGATACTCTTTTTTCAGGATAGAGAGAATTTTCTTCATCCTATTTTTTTCTTCTTTAATTATCATCTTTTAATATTAGTCTTTCAACTGGTTTGTCATTGATCAAATGCGATTGTATGATCTCTTCAACATCGTCAATAGTTAAATTCTTATACCAGATACCTTCAGGATATACAACTGCAATAGGTCCATGATTACATTGACCCAGACAACCGGACGCATTCGCTCTTATCTCAACAGATAGGTTAAGTTCTTTCAATCTTGATTTGAAAACTTGTCTGATTTCGGCTGAGTTTGCTCTTCCGCAGCTTTTTTTTAAGCTATCTTTCTCTCTTATGTTTTCGCAAATGAATATGTGCTTTTTATAATGCTTCATAGTTTAGATTAAAAAAATGCCGGAATAACCGGCAGACTTGTAGCGCGTACGGGATTCGAACCCGTGTTACCGGCGTGAGAGGCCAGCGTCCTAAACCACTAGACGAACGCGCCATTTAGGATATGCAAACTAAGAAAAATCACTTCAAAGTTCAATCTTGTACTACTCTTACAGTGATTCAGAGTCTAACTTATTGTAAAACAGATTAGTAATCTGTTCTACAATAATTTTCACAAATATAACTTTGAAAACATCTTCTATTACACTAATTATAGTGTTGTTTTTACTATCTTATTTTCATCCTGAATCACATTATTCTTGAGCTATTATCCCTTTAGTGCCGATAGTAAAAAAGATACGTGTGCCTTCTCCAAGTCTACTTTCAGCTTTGATAGTTCCACCATGTTTTTCAACAAATTCTTTACATAATATCAATCCAAGACCAGTACCTTTTTCATTATGAGTTCCAGTTCCGGAGTGCTGAAAGTTATCATCAAATAGTCTATTCACATCTATAGAACTCATACCCATTCCGTTATCTATAACAGATACTTCCATCGTTCCATTAGTAACTTCCGTTGCAACTGATATTCTTCCGTTTTCTCCGGTAAATTTAATGGCATTTGAAATGAGGTTTCTTAAAACTGTACTTAACATATTAACATCGGCATAAATCATTTCAGTTAACTTTACATTATTAACCAAAGTAATATTTTTTGCTTTCGCATTTTCGCTACTTAAGTGGAATATATCTTCAACAATCGGATAAAGATTAAATTCAACAGGATTAAAAGTTACCCTATCCGTCTGAACCCTTGTCCAGCTTAATAAGTTTTCCAGCAATCCATGTGCCTTACTAGCAACCGTATTAATATCTGAAGCGAACTTGCCAATAGTAGCCCTATCCAACTCTTTATATTCTCTAGTCAATATTTCCGAATAGCCGAGTAGTGCAGTAAATGGTGTCATCAAATCATGAGCGACAATTGAGAAGAATTTATCTTTATTATTATTTAATTTTTCTAACTCACGATTATATTTTTTTATCTTTTCCTCAGCCTCTTTCCTATTAGTGATATCATAAATACTTCCTTCAATAAACAGTTCTTCACCTTTATGGTTTTTTCTGATTTTTGAATTTATCATTACATCAACAATATTGCCTTCAAAGTTACGGAACTTTGTTTCGTAATCAATAACCAAACCGCTATTTTTAATTAGTATCTCGAAATCTTCGAACAAACTTGAGCTTTTAAAAAGTTCCTTCAAAGTTGTCGTCTGATACATTTCTTCTTTTGTCGGGAATTTCAAAAGCTGAACAAACGATGAATTTGCTCCTTTGAAATGATAGTCCATATCAACTTTGAATATCCCTTCTGTAGCATATTCAAGATATTCCTGTGCTTCAGTTGTTTGATTAACTAACCTCTGACGCAGCTTATAATTAACCGTAGTAGCTATAATACTCATTATAGAAATGAATAGAACGAAAACAAATGTCGTATAAAAATTTGGCAGAAAGTATATACTGGAATCGTTCAGTAATATTGAAATAGCAAACAGGACATTATAATAGATTGCTAAGATGATCTGGTTTCTTATATCCCAGCTAAGAAACAGCGCCGCAGTAAAAATAATAAGCGCTAGAAGTTGAGAGTTTACAAATATACTTTTAGGCACCAATAATATAATAGAAGCAAATGAACCTATGATAGTTAACAGCAGAAGATGAATAAGAAATACAGGATACTTTCTTCCGATACTCGTATAAGTCAAAGCTAATACACAGAAACCGATAATGGTTGCAATTACTCTGCCGAAATAAATATCAAGTGTAAAATCAGCAAAATATTTGATCTCAAAAATTAAAGAGAAAATTCCAACAACTATTACAAGCGAAGCAATCACTTGCAGAGGTGTAATCAATAAATTTCTATTTTCATCATCAAAGAAATTTACCGATTCCGAAAACCCAACACTTCTAAATTTTTTTTCAATTATTTTCAGTTACATTACCTCGTTCTTAATGAAAACTTATATTTAATAAAGTTATAAATATATTACAATACAAAAATAAGAATTTTTCTTCTCTTTTTTATTGATTAGCTGTAACTTGAGTCATCCCTGTAGAAACATTGCTTATCTGCATTGAATCAATAATAGATTTTAAAGAATCCATGTATGTTAAATATCGATCTATATTATTTTTTGAGACAGGATGGGATGAAGGAAATTTTTGTTTTCTATGATTAATTTGTGCTCCATTCTTCCAGAACCTAAAGCAAACATGGGGTCCAGTGGCTAAGCCGGTACTGCCGACATATCCAATCACTTGTTTCTGTTTAACTTTTACACCTGGTCTAATTCCTTTCGCTATTTTTGACATATGCAAATACTGTGTTGTATAAGTACTATTATGTCTAATCTTAACATAGTTGCCATTATTCCTTTTATATCTCGCTTCTGTCACTACACCATCTCCAACAGAATAGATTGGCGTACCGGTAGGCGCTGCATAATCTGTTCCCAAGTGTGCTTTATATCTATGAAGAACAGGATGATATCTCCGTCTCGTAAATCCTGAAGAAACTCTACTGAATTTAAGAGGAGATTTTAAGAATGTTTTCTGCAGACTTTTACCTTCTTCATCAAAATATTCATCTTTGCCATCTTGTTCAAGATAGAATGCGTAGTAATCATCTCCTCTATGCTGAAAATAAGCTGATATGATTTTACCAATTCCGATAAATTTTCCGTCAACATATTCTTCTTCGAAGATAAC
>QILJ01000502.1 GCA_003233295.1 Ignavibacteria bacterium
TTGGTCAATCTCTTTTTGCTGGATTTTAATTTTATCAACAACATCAACTTGGATTAATTTTTCGCGCATGAATTGTTCTTTCATCCCCTGCAGACGAGCGCTATATATTTTATTTTGGGAAAAAATATTTTTGTCAGTTTCCATTGCATAAAGGTGCTCTGCAATTAAAGAATTGAGGATCACTCTTTTATCATACATTTTATTATTATCACAATAAGGAGGACGAACATTATATTCACTTCTCTTTATTATATCGTTTACAAATATTGTATCTTTAGCAATAATAGCCACAATATATTTCGGATCAACTTTTTTCTTTTCCTTCTTACCGCATGAAAAAACTAATAAAGTGATAAAAATTAGAAATAATATGAATTTTATTGTTTTCATTGCTGCAAAAATATTTTTTTTAATTATTATTCGATGCTAAGATACTGAAAATTCATAATGAAAAATTTTAGTGCTCGATTACATATTGTGGTAAAGCCGCAAGTGAAAAGGCAAATGTGAAATGTGAAAAAAAAGTTCAATATTTCATACTTTTATTTTGACGTTTGACATTTCACGTTTGTTTACCAAAAATATAGTTTGTTATAAAATATCTTTTAAAACACGAATTTGACAATCAATACTATAGACATAAAACTTTTCAGCCGTATTTAACTTTATAAATTAGGATCGTTAATCCCATTGGGAAAAGAAATACTTGAGATAATATTATTGCCGTATCTGACGAAAGCAAACCATAGGTTAACCATAAAGAATTACTTAAAGATATCAGAATAAATGACGACAATGAAAGACCTTTAGTATCTTTTGTTCTAACTGTCATTATCACTTGGGGTAAGAAAATAACTGCCGCCATCGCGGCGGCTGCAAAACCTATTATATCAACAATATTCATTTGTATAAACTATTAAATTTTCTTCAAAATTGGTAGATAACTCTTCTAAATCCGATTGACTAAAATAGTAAAGAAATCGTAAAATTATTTGTATTTCCCAGATCATTCATTTGAGAGAATGCATAATCGAATTTAAATTTGGTTGCCGAAAAATCAACTAGTAATCCAACTCCTAAAGTTAAACCTTGAGTATTATCCTTAACGAATAAAGTTTTATATCCCCCTCTTAAATCCAGTCGGAATGAATCCCATAACGAAAGCTGGTATTGCGCACCTGCGTTCACATACTCACTAAAGTTGTTCGGATGAACAGCATCGGCGGCTAATGTGAAACGATTGGTATCATTCTTAAATATATCATAAGCTAAACCGATTCTGAATGTAACAGGCAGGTTATATTCTCCCATTCTATAATCGGCAGGTACCCTTGAATTATTTCCGCTATTAACCAGATCAGGATCAACAGCAATAAATGTGTCATCTCCTTCTAATTTCATCTTACCGCCGTAATTTGAAATTGACATTCCAATTTGGATCCCGTCAATATCGCCATTCTCTCTTTCAAAGAACGGGGTTACTACATACACACCCAGATCCACAGCCAGTGCGGAAGCATTCATAGTTGAAATATTCTGCGAAATGTATTTGCCTGTAAAGCCGAATGAAAAGAAGTCTGTTACTTTTCTTGCATAAGTGAATTGTATAGCAAGGTCGGATGCACTGAAAGTTACACCGGTACCTTCTTGATAGAGCATAGTAGTTTCTTCCATGTTACCCGAGTTTAGCATTGTAATACTAACACCAAATACACCTACACCTTCAACCGGCATTACAACACCGCCGTAATTGAATGAAATACCGGCAATCCATGGCTGGTACATGAACATTGCTTCAATATTTTCCAAATATGCTGCTCTGGCAGGATTCCAATACAAAGCGCTAACATCCTCAGCAATTGCCGTATAAGCACCGCCCATACCAATTCCAGCGCTACCTACACCAATTTCCAAAAAACTGGCTGCAGTTGTACCTACTTTTACCGGCTGCGAATGTAGATTGTTAATCTGAAAAAATAATACTAAAATAATTAACCAAAGTAATCGATTTGGATATTTCATAGTATGTAAATTGTAATTAACTTTATTTAACATTTTATATCACCATTTGGCTTATAATAATTCAATTTTATTTAATTACGGCAAATTTCCCGATTTTTTCTCCAATTCCCGGAGATTCAACTTTATATATATAAAGCCCATACGCAATTTCAAGACCTTCCTTAGACTGCATATCCCAAATAACCTTTCCGTCAGATGGAGGATTATCAACTTGTATCTGCTGAACAACGTACCCGTTCAAACTAAATATTGTAATAGTACTTTTAGCGGGAATATGAGTAAACATTAATCTTCGTCTCTGATGCAATCCTTCCCTAACATAAGGCTCCATTAAATTAGTACCTCTATACGGATTAGGAACAACTTTGATCAAATCCATATTTACTGCGGTAGGATCGAAATCTACCGATTCGGTAATTTTAAATTTATATGTATCTGTTGCCCTGAAAGGTCTGTTTGTTTTTATGTGGAAAACATCACCAGGCTGAGGCCACTTATCGAGGAAGTGTAAATTATAGGCATAAATACAAAAATCAAGGTCGGCAAAATCTCCCCAATCAATACGTTTTTTAAAGTCATACTCACCGATAATTAAATAGTCGGAAAATGGATCATTTGGATGCCAGTCAAAAATCCCGTTCTTATTAGCATCCACAATTGATATTGCTGCAGTGTCGGGAACAAGTACAGAATCAGCACCATTCCACTCTTTATGGAAATAGTTATGATTCAAAGCATAAAACGTTATTGGTTGCCCGGGAAGTAGATTCATTCCAGGGACCCGACCAAATCTCTGCAGAGTTGCCGTGTAATTCGTATCCTTTGTGAAATGGATTGAATAATCCCACGGAACTTGCGGCAAAGTTGATACTGTTTTATAATCGCCTTCAGGCGTCTGCGATTCTTCCACGTAAGTAGTAATATCGGTTTGAGCATCCTCCCAGAAATATTTCTGCATTGTAGGAACACTCGGATTATCAATTCCTAACACAAGCCCATCAAATCTTTCGGTATTATATTTGTCCTTAGCATATCTAATGTACATTGTATAAGCAGTATCTGTTAAACTTGAGTCAAGTGTAGTATTGAACGCCCATAAGGTATCGTTAAATATCTCAAATATCTTATCATCGGATAAGCCTGATTCAGCAGCTTTGTCGGGATCGTATCCCTCTCTTCTTTCACTGAATTTAACTGTGTATTTAGTGCCTTGAACGATCTTACCTTCGTCAACTCGTTTAACAGCAATACTGCCGGTACCTTCTTTGCGCACCCAGTTAGAATCAACATAACTATCGACATAACCGTTGGCAAATGCATGGGGAACTACTACAGCACAGTTCCTGTCAACAAATGTTACTTCGTCAGACTCATTTAATGTTATTGTTGCAGTATTTTCGGAAGGAGCCAGCCCAACCGAATCCATTCCGAAATCGTATGAAACTACAGCATAATAATAAGTTCTTCCGTTCATTACATTTCTATCAATATAAATATGTTCTAGCCCGGAATCTTTACCCAGATAGTATGATACACCATTATATATGCTCCAGTCAGCAAAGCCTTTAATTCCGTCAATTAAATCAAATTGTGCTACCGGTTTTAAGAATATCTCCGTACCGAAACCATCCGTAATCGCTCTTGCATCTTCGAAATAAGGTTCAGTAGATTTAATTACTTTATAACCCTCAAAGTCTTTAATATAATTAAAAAAAGGTTCTTTAGACTTTTCTGATGCTTCATCCCAAAGTAAAGTAACCTTACCGTCTCCTGCAATAGCGGTAAGTTTTGGTTTTGCAGGAGGTTTTGCGAATCTATAATTCGAGTTATAAATTCTTTGTACTGTTTTCTTCAAAACAAATAATAATGGAGCTTCAAAATTAGGTTCTTGAAATGGTTTATCCCACGTATGCAGTTCTGCAATCGAGAATCTTTCTTTTCTCCAGCTGTTAACCGGAATTGGACCGGAAGCAAATAACTCAATCGGATTTATCTTACCGTCCAGAAGGTATGGATTGAATTCACCTTTGGAGGTTAAATTCCAGAACATCTCATCAAACTGGAATTCTCTATCTTTACTCGGATCGTTACCTTTGTAAATATTTCTATCCCAAGCTTGGAATGAAGTTAAACCTATTTGATCCGATTCATCTTTATCTGTTTTATTATAATTCGGTTCACCATTATCCGGCCTGCTATTAGCTTCCGTACCATCAGGATCCGGACCGTAATAATTAGGATCATCAGGACCTACACCGTCTGAACCGACATCATCCCTTATTAAATCTGTTGACGGATCAAAATCTCCGCCGCTGCTGTCAGCATCTAACCACGGACGCCAGTTTTGATTTTCATCGCCAACCCAATGCGGCTTCGGTTCCTGCGGGAAATAGAATTCTTTAAATTTAGTAACATTGCTTATCCCTTCCATCGGATCGTCCGTCCATCTTTCGGCATCACCTAAAGGAACTCTGCTCTCATCGGTTAATCCGTCATCGTCATTATCTATTCCGTCAGTTTTGATACCAGGACTTTCAAGAAATGCAAAAGCCATAATTCCAAGAGGTCTTCCACCAGCACCGACACCATTTTGATCAAATATCCAGCACATGTTCAAAGTTTTGTCCATTGTGCTCCAGTCGTCACCGATACCTGAATCGATATAAAACGACATGATTATTTTATCAAAATCATAGTCGGAGATGTTTGCAATATCATAGTGAACGAATACAGCATCTTGAGCCTGAGGATGCGCCCACTGAAATAGACGGGCTCCAATCCTGAATCCAAGACCTCCCCATCGATATTTACCGCCGGGAAGCATCTTCCCAGGTCGCGGATAAAAAGGAGGTAAAGAAGACTGTTCCTGCTGAAACTCAAGATCCCAAGAATCGTTTGTTACATAGTAGGCTTCCAGATCGGCATTGGTTTTTCCTCTGCCGAAATATCCGTTCCATTCTGTTACACCTGCAGAATCAACAAAGTCCGGCTCGTCCGCCCACCCGCCTATCGGCCAAGAATTATCATCATTACTGATCGCAGGTTTATCTTGATCCAAATTAAGATATCCAACAACAGGATAAAAACCCCAGTTAAAAGCGCCGCTCGGATCAACATCCATATCCTCACGAAAATAAGTCTGACAGAAATAGAGTGTTCCTTCACCTTTGCTTGTATCTGGCGCTACACCTGGCGGTAAAGGAACTCCATCAGGAGTTACATTAAGTTTAGATTGAACAATAACCGCAAGACCGTCATTCATATTGATACCGGAACCTTTCGGCCAAATTGAACTAAGCGGATCGGGAAAATTTCCGAGCATGCCATCATTAAAGAATTTTAACCAAACCCTGTTACCGTCCATGTACCACCATCTGCGCGCTGTAGTTTCAGCTGAGGGATCATCCGGAATTTTTTCCGGTCCTATTAATGGTACGCCTTGAGCAGAAATTTCGCTTACTGCTATAAGAGAAAATATGACTGCAAAAAGAATATTTTTAAGTATAATGCTATTCTTACTCATGATTACCTAACCATTTTAAAAAATTAAACTAAGTTCTAATTTGATAGATCTAGGAGCGCTATAATAATTTGGTCTGCTGTAATAATCGTATATAGTAGTAAATGTAGAAACATAATCTTTTTTATAACGCTCAATATCAGTTGTTGAATTGGCAGTACCGCTATCGTTATAAATTTGAATTTCGTTACGAATATCAAATAGATTATATATGTAAAGACCAACTCTAAAATCCATTGACCATGCATCTAGGAAATCAAAGTCGTAGTACCCCTTAAGATCAGCATAAAATGTTGCAGGTTTTGTCCACCCGTTTTCGGGGATGAGTACCAGTGCCAAACTGCTTTCTATAGGAGGTGAATATGTAAACCTTGTTCCCGAACCATACCGACCCGTTAGCGAAAGTCCCCAATTTATTTCATTATAGCCAATTAAAAAATTTACGGTGTGTCTCTGGTCCCAATCCAATGGAACAAATGTAGTAACAGGATCAACACTTTCCGCTGCTTTTGTAAAGTTGCTCATAGGCTGACTCGCATTTCCTTCGGCATACTGCAACGTGTAGTTAATATTAAAATTAAGTGCGCCTAATCCATAATTGAATTCTGCAGTTAATCCTCTAGCGCTGGCATAATCCAAATTAGTATAATATCCATATATAACCGCATCGTAAGTTTCAATTGGAACAACAGTTTCCAGGTTATAAATGTCATTATAAAATAGAGTTGTTTTGAACAATAATTCTTCCGTTACTTTTAACTGAAGTCCTAATTCATATTTAACAGTCTTTTCCGCTTTAATATTAGGATTACCGATAACAGAGCTATAATTTGTTGTTGTAATTTCATAATTCGGATTTGTAAACATATGATTATAGTTAGGAATTTGGAAAAAATGCCCGTAACTAAAATGAAGAGCTGCGGCATCACCCATTAAGTACGATAAACCTATTCTAGGACTGATTTGATATTGCGGGTCGGCATTCATGTACTCTGACTTTCTTTCTGTTATAATTCTGTTTGCCGGGTTTCGCAGATCAGTTGGATAAATTGTATTTGGGTCAAACCAATCAAATCGAAGTCCGAAATTGATAACAAGATCGTTATACTCAGATTTATCCTGAAGATATGCTGAAAATTCCGTAGGCGATTTAACGAATGAATTTGCATAGGTAGTCGTATCATTAGGGATATATGGTTTATAAAATTCAGCTTGTTTGTCAGGATCAAAAACTTCATACCAATTCCTGAGTGAAAATTCATTTCGGTCTAAAGTAATATCAACATAATCTAAACCAAATTTCAGCTCATGATGTGTACTTACCTGCCAAACTAAATCATATTTAGCTTCAAGCCTTTTATCTTTAGTATAAGCAAATCTTTTATCATTACCGCCGGAAGTAAATCCGCCATTGCTGGTATTATATAAATCATTTACATATCGGGAGTTATAAGGGCTTTTGTAACGGGAATTTTGATAATCATTATCAAAATATAAAAGTTTTAATTCATGGAATGCGCTTGTTCCCATTGTATTAGTAAATGATAAAGTGACGGAATTCTTAGTTTTCCAGTACATATTGGTTCTATCGGGAATATATTTATAACTATGGTTATATCCTGTTTGTCCTTCACCATTTTCAAATTGGTATAATAAACTTACTTTCAAACCTGTAAAAACCTGCCATGCAATATTTGTCATTAAACTCTGAAATTGACTGGAAGACATAGGCACTTTTGCATCATCACCCGTATGAATGTCTATCCATTCTCTTTCAGGTATTGCTGCACCGACAAAAGAATAGTCGGTACTGTTATATCTTCTAATACCGTAGAAAAGTCCATCATCTTTAATTGCATTTCCGAAAACAAAAAACGTAAGTTTTTTTGAAAAGATAGGACCGCTCAAACTGAATCTGCCTTCTAAAGAATGAGTAATATCCGAAGGCGTCAATCCCACATAATCATGAGTTGTATAATAATTACTAGTATAACCTCGAACCATTCCGTTGAATTTTTCACCACCTTCCTTAGGAGCAGTATTAACAATTCCGCTCATTACTTTACCGTACTCAGCGTTAAACGTACCGCTTATAACTTCTATCTCCTGAACTGCATCTCTGTTAAGAGTAATACCAGACTGCAACCCATCAATCAAATAGGAAACTTCGCCGCCTCTACCCCCGCGAAAGTGACCGTTGATCACTCCAGGAGTCAATGCTACAGCTTCACCAATACTTTCTATGTTATATGTCTGCAGTTCCTCTGCAGAGATTGTCTGGATCGAAGAAGTAAGGTCCTTTTTAATAATATCCTTCTTAGCCTGTACAACGACCTCTTGAACAGAAAGAGATGATGATGATAGTGTAACATCCAAAGTTGTCGTTCTATTGATAGAAACTTGTATCTGTTCTATCAACTTCGCGGTATAACCCATCATACTTACTTTTAAACTGTATGTTCCCGGCGATATATTAAGTATAACATAATTGCCATTAATATCTGCTGCAGCACCGATCGATTGATTGAACGGAACTGCTTTGTTATTCTGCCAGACTTGTGTAATAAGAACGTTAGCCCCGATAAGAGGTTCACCTGTATCCATATCGGTAATTTTACCTGCAATTTTACCAACGGCAGCGCCAAATATTTGGGTATTGATAGATAAGGATATGACTAGAATGAGTATTGAACTAAAGTATTTCATACTAAATCTCATTATATTACTCAAAAATTATAAGAATACTTGTTTTTAGACAAACGTTTGCATCTTTAATTGTAAATTAAACAATCGATTTCTTATTTGCAAGTGTTTTTTGAAAATATTTATCAATATTAAATATTCTCTTTCTAACTAAAATTTTAATGGTTTATTACAAAAATACCATAAGTACGAATTAAGTAATGTAACCTCTAACTTTTGCAAGTCTATTTTTGTTTTGATTTATATCACTTTGCTTACATAACTATCATATTCAATCATTTTCGTTAGATGAAATAATCACTTACTACAGTCACGTTTTAATAACTTTTATTACCTCTCCATTAGACAACTGTTGATGCTGATTTCTCTCTAACTGCTTTAATACTTTTCACCAGATATTCCAACGCTTCTTCAGTTTGGCGCGGATTGATCGGAAGCGTGACCAAATGTTCGCCGAGTTTTTCTGCGTTTGGGAATTGTCCTTTTTTAAACCCTCTCTTTTTGAAAGCCGTAGTCAAATGAAGAGGTATATAATGGAACCCTACCTTAATACCATATTTATTAAGCATGTCATAAATAAAATCTTCCTTTGTCATACCAAATTCATCCGGATCGATCATAACAGGGTAAAGATGATAAACATGTTTAACATCGGGTATTACACTCGGCAGTTTTAATCCCGGAACATCTTTGAGCGCTTCTGTAAGATATGCGGCATTGTCTATTCGATGCTGATTCAGCATATCAATCTTTTTCAGCTGTTCAATTCCGACTGCTGCTTGAATGTCAGTCATTCTGAAGTTGTAACCTGTATCATCAAAATCCTGCCACCAGAATTTTTTACCAATCGGGAATTTCTCTTCGTCCAGCTTACAGTATTTTGTGCTGTTGCCGTGAACTCTTGTGCAGTGGGAACGATAGAGTGCAATTCTCTCAAATACTTCAGGATCATCTGTTAGAACAATACCGCCTTCACCGAGAGTCGAAATATTTTTTTGTTCGTGAAAACTGAAACACCCGGTTTTACCAATTGTCCCTACTGCTTTCCCTTTGTATTCTGCACCGATTGCATGACAAGCGTCTTCAACAACTGCAATACTATATCTATTAGCTATTTCCATGATGGGATCCATATCGCATGGCTGACCATATAAATGTACTGGTATTATTGCTTTTGTGTTTTCAGTTATTTTTTCTTCTAGTTTATCTGTATCCATATTATATGTATCCGGATCAATATCCACAAAATCAACTTCTGCACCAAGTGTTGCCGGCGCTGCTGCTGTTGCGATCCATGTTATCGGTGTAGTCAGTACTCTATCACCAGGCTTAATGTTCAATCCAACCATTGAGAGAAATAGCGCTGCGGTCCCGTTGCTTACAACTCTGGCATATTTTGCTCCTGAGTATTCTGCATAATCTTTTTCAAACTGAATACACTCATTTCCGCTGGTTGGAGCATTGTTAGCAAGTACTTTCATTACAGCAGCTTTTTCTTCTTCTCCATATTGTGAACCAAATTTTATCTGCAGATCATATTTAATTTCCATTTCTATTTCTCCAATTTAAAGTTCATAGTTAACTCCAATCCTTCCATGAGTGTACGCATCGGAGTGTTTAATTCTTTTTTAGCAAGACTATTATCTAAAGATGCATCATTCGGACGCGGCGCCCTTCCTTCCATAGCATTGGAATCCGTAGCAATTATAAGTTCTTTCGAGTATCCCAATTTCTCTGCAATCTGTTGAGCCATTTCAAACCTGTTAATTCTGTTATTACTTGAAAGGTGCATAATACCGGTAAACTTATTTC
The DNA here is from genome assembly GCA_003233295.1 of Ignavibacteria bacterium. Next base: position 10,058 of record QILJ01000502.1, read on the forward strand.
CCGCTAATTCTACAAGTGAACTTCCTAATGTTATGATGTCAACCGGAGTTCTAATCTCATTAGCCGGGAATTTTACACTTACACCTAATTTTAATTTTGTTATCGTTTTTGCTAAAAATGAATTTCCACTCCCCATCACCGGCAAACCCATTACTAAAGATAACCGTGTAACAACACTATTATCAAGCGCTCCAACAATTTCCTCGACTTTTACTTTTGTCTCTGCATAAAAATTTATGTGTACATTCCTTTCTTACCATCAAAAACAGTGTCGGTAGAACACACAATCATCTTAGTATTATTTTCACTGCAAAGGTCCGCTATCGCTTTTGTAACTCCAACATTTATTTTCTCAGCAACATCTTTGTTATTCTGACAAAAATCTATATCAGCTAAAGCTGCTGTATGGATAACAGCATCGGGATTTATCTCCTTAAATAATTTTGTGAGTTTCTCATTATCAAGCAAATCTAAACTGTAATAATTTATACCATTTTGCTCCTCCGGAATGTCAATTCTATCAACTGCATGAACTTCCCAATCATCTTTTGCATGAGCAATTACACTCCCCGCAACAA
>QILJ01000095.1 GCA_003233295.1 Ignavibacteria bacterium
GCTCACTAACTTGCACATTAAGTTGCTCATTTTTCGCAAAATCCTTGAAAAGCGGATGGATAAAAAATGTTGTTTTAAAGTAACTTCTCTCGTCATCCGTCTCAAAAACCGGCGCCGGGGAGTTGTTCTTTTCCAAATTTATGGGCAGAGCCATTATTCAATAATTTCCTTAATCATACCACCGGTTTCTTCTTCCAGCGCCAAAATATCTTTGCGGATTCTCTTCACGCGTGAGGCCGTCCTTTTTTAGAGAAAACATGTAAAAAAGGGTGCCTTTTTGCCTACATATTTTATGAGTTGGGATAATTCAGATTCAGTCATCATCTTCCCATCAAAAGTATGACGTTAAAATATTTTGAAGTTTTGCGCTCTTAACAACCTCAAATTATTTTAGTAAAATAGTAGTTGTCCCCCATTTTTCATATTTTAAAATATCTCTGTGTAATTTTTGATATTCCTTTTTGTCGCTATTGAATAACAAGAAAGGATCGATGAATAAAGGCAAGTCATTTATTAACGAAATATTAAACGCGCCGTATTTCTCTATCGTCTTAGGCTTAACACCAAAAATATCAGAAAAATAAACATTCATCCCGTAAATATCCTCAACAACATCGACTACGGCAATATTTATACTACTACTTCCTCATACAAATACTTCTGAAAATCAATAAACGTGGCCCGAATATTATCCACACCACCGAGGATTTCTTCGGCATCACTTAACGCTTGATATTTTAACGTTAAAAGATCAGGAAGCTTTTCCTGATCCAGCTCCTCAACGCCGGTTTCAATGTATTTAGACAACACAAACTCAAGAAATTCTTTATGCTTATTATTCAAGCCTTGAAAAATCTTTGTCTGCGCATGCGCGACGCGCTCTTCACGCGTAATTGGTTTTATCGCGAATGAAATATATTCAAGCACGTCAAACAAATCGCTATTTTCAGCGTTGATTAATTTTTGCAAGGCAATCAATTCGTCCTTGCCATATCCGGCATTAAACAGTTTCTCAAGCAATGCCTTGCGCGTGATTGGATTAGACCAGATCCTGCGCAACTCATCCTCGTCTTTAAAAAAGTCCGGCAATTTCCCGTATAGACTCGCAAGAAATTCTTCAGCCGAGATGGGCTTGCCGTCAGCGCTCCAGAATGAAGTTGCGATCATATGCTGAATTTCGCGTTCTTTGCCATCGCGAAGTTTGATCTTAACTTTTTTAGGACACTCACAAGGGATTTTGCCACATTTAGGACAAACAGGCGGCGGATCTTTTATGCATACGCAAGGCTTTTTGCCGCATATAGGACAAACCCTGGGCGGTTGCTTTTCGCATACGCAGGGATTTTCCCCGCACTTGGGGCAAACCTCAACAATTGGTTCACCGTCCCACTCCGGATCGGAAAAATGATGGTACGCGTCTACAAAGTCGTAAATGGTGAAATAATCTTTGCCGTCAAATAGCCGCGTACCGCGGCCGATAATCTGTTTAAACTCAATCATGGAATTGATAGGACGCATGAGAATAATATTGCGGATATTCCGGGCATCAACGCCGGTTGAGAGTTTTTGAGAGGTAGTTAGAATTGTCGGTGTAGTTTTCTCATTATCCTGAAATTCACGCAAATACTGCTCACCAAGTTTGCCATCGTTGGCGGTAACGCGCACACAATAATTCGGCTCCCTACTTTTCTTATACTGGTTAACTAACTCCCTGACTGCCATCGCATGATTCTGACTGGCACAAAAAACAAGAGCCTTTTCATTTTGATTGATTTCCGAAAGGAATATCTGTACCCTCTTGGCTTCACGCTCTTTAATCTCGATGATTTTGTTAAAATCAGGTTCTGTATAAATTTTCCCTTCTTCAACTTCACCCTCAATAATCTGATCATCGGACGTATAAATATAATCATCCAGTGTGGTCTTAATTCTTTTAATCTTAAATGGTGTTAAGTATCCGTCATTTATTCCCTCTTTGAGCGAATAAATATAAACAGGCTCGCCAAAATAACGATAGGTATCCACATTATCCCGGCGCTTAGGCGTTGCTGTAAGACCAAGCTGAACAGCAGGCGCGAAATATTCCAGAATCCCCCGCCAATTACTTTCATCATTCGCTCCGCCACGGTGACATTCATCAATAATAATAAAATCAAAATAATCTGCCGGATATTCGCCAAAGTATGGAGCAGATTTACCGTCTTTATCCTTACCACTCATAAAGGTCTGAAAAATAGTAAAGAAAATACTTCCATTTGTCGGAACGCGCCCGTTCTTGCGAATTTCATCCGGCTTGATGCGGGCCAGTGCATCTTCGGGAAATGGAGAAAACGCATTGAATGCCTGATCAGCTAAAATATTTCTGTCTGCAAGAAATAATATACGCGGCCTACGGCTTCCATCACGCTTCAGGTTCCAGCGGGTATTATAAAGTTTCCACGCTATCTGAAAAGCGATAAAGGTTTTGCCTGTGCCTGTGGCCAAAGTAAGCAAAATGCGCGGCTTATCATCTGCGATAGCGGCCATGGCGTTATTAACTGCAATTTCCTGATAATAGCGAACGTCTTTTGTGCCGCCGACATCCTCAAATGGAACTTGATTAAACTTGTCCCGCCATTGATTTTGTGTATCGAAAGTTTTATTCCATAATTCATCCGGAGATGGGAAAGAAACGGCTAACTTTTCTTTGCCGGTCTTCACGCAAATCTGATAAATCTCTTTGCCGTTACTGGCATAGGTCGTATCAAGATACATCATTTCAGCATAATTTTTGGCTTGTGCAACACCTTCGCCAACTTCTTGCTCATCGCTTTTAGCCTCAATTACCGCCAGCTTAATTCCTCGATAAGTCAAAACGTAGTCAGCGATCAAAGGCTTGGCACGTCCACCGCCGATTTGGATTTTACCCACGGTAATGTGATATTCCCGCAATACCTTGGAATCTTCAGTCACACCCCAGCCACTTTCTTTTAACTGTGGGTCAATCAGTTCTGCTCTGGTTTCTGCTTCATTCATCCTGTTTCCCTCAATTTTCAAGCAATCTTTTTTCTATTTCTTCAAGCTGTTTTATATCTTCTTCATTAGCCGCCAACACTTCAGCTTTTTGTTTCAGCCCTTTTGAACTGAGTCAACCAGATGGTTTCGTTTTGGAAAACGGTGTCGATTTTGACTTGCCCGTCTATTGTGGTATAGAGGACGATTTCGGAATTGTTATTTTGTTGTTGATTCATAGTGTAACCTCTATCAAATTTTTTTCACCAAACCACTCTCTTGCTTTATTTAAAACTGCTTCACTGGGTTTATGATAAAACACAACCAAGTTCTTTTTCGTTCTGGAACAGCACACATAAAACATTTTTTTTGTTCGTTCAATTACACTTTCTTTTCCACTGGTTTCTTCAAAAAGATATTTAAAATTGTATTGATTCCATTTTCCATTATCTAAAATTACAAAAACATTATCAAATTCAGCACCTTTAATACCATGTTGAGTTGAGTACGGAGTCAGGTCTTCTTCAAATTTATAAAGATTGATTATTTCAGTAAAAGGCAGACTTTTCACCCTATTATATACATATTGATTTTCTTTAACAAAATTAGTAAAGTTATCATCCTTCTTGACAATACTCCTGTCATCTGCAAAATTAACAATATTTTCTATGGCTTCGTTTTTCATGTTGACTAAAGAATCTATTGCTTCTTTCAATTTTTCCTTATCATTTACAGACAGTATTTTGCAATCTGCTTTCTTTACAAACTTATGTATTTGGTTTGTTTCGTATAAATAGATTGTTCCCTGTATTTTTTTAAGATGAGTAATGAGTTTATCCCGATTATCGCCTATGAGTTGCTCCGTATCTAAGTAGGTTTTTAATAATTCTTCAAAAGGAACAGGTTTTGTATTTTTAAATAAATCTCTATTATCTGTAATAAAGTTTGTAAAATTTCCCGCCTCATTAACAATCTTCATATTTAAAACTTCTTCAAATGTTTTACCCTCAATTTCAGGTAAACGTTCATCTTCTTTTAGTTTTCTCTTTATTTTTTTTACTTGTTTAATAATTTCATCATTATTGTAAATACGAAATATTTCACCAAAACCGGCTTTATCTGCAATCAGACTATGAGTTAAATACAATTCTTTTGTCTCGGCAACATTATAAAAATCCCATTGATTAAATATTTCGTGCCTTTTTATACTCTCAAAATCAATTTCATTTGCATTTGAATGAATAAACTTTATACTACCGGAAAGATCTTTACCGACCTCATCATTTCTTCTTTTTCGCTCTTGCGTTATATTGTCTGTCCTGATTTTATTAAGAAGCTCAATAACCGTTTCTGAACATCGCCAATTATCATCCTTTATTATTTCAGCAACCAACTTATTATCAACATACTGCTGCAAACTGCCAACCCTGTTACCGTATATTGACTGCATAGAATCACCAAAGAAACCAATAATATTCCTTTTCTCACTTGATTTTGGAAGGTGCTCCAAGAAAATATCAATTACCTGTTTTTCTGTATCTTGATATTCATCAATAAGAATATATCCATACTTATCTTTCAAGATATCACACAACAGAGGATATGTTTTAAACATATAGTTTGATATTTTTAAAATATCATCATGGGATAATATACCGTTATCTATTTTTCTGTAGTCTTTGTAGTTTATTTCTTTATCCTGCAAATATTCGATAGATATATCTTCTTCACCGGAATATTTAATACCTGATTTTTCTTCTTCCATTTCCAGTTTGATTAAAGCGACAAGAGACTTTTTCAGGTCATTTTGATAGTTTTTTGTTGAATCCCATAAAAAATCATGAATTGTAGAAACTTCCAAATTGTTATGTTTAGCTCTATGCTTTATTTCATCGGCTGCGACATTGGTAAATGTAATACAGGCAATAGTCGTTAAAGGATTGAGTTTGTAAATTAAATCAATTACTTCAATTAGTGAATAAGTCTTGCCACTGCCGGCACCCCCGCTTATAAGGAAATTATTACCGGTTTTAATTTGCTCTTTAATCCTATCGATTATTTCGAGAGCCATACCAACCCCTCTTTTATATAGTCGGGCACTTTCCATTCTTGATAATCTTCACTGCTATAATAGAGAATATCAGTTGCAAAAACAGGCTTTTTGTCAATATAATTGTCGGCAATATTAAAGTAATCTATTGATGTTGCTCCTATCTTATCTTTATTTTTCAGGCTTTTAAAATTGGCCTTATTTGAGTTAATGAACTCCATATTCACGGAAATAAAAGCATCTTCAAAACTCCGGGCATGATAACTATTTTGCTCTGTTTGGTATGTAATGCAAATCAATCCATTCTCATTATCTACCCAGGAAGAATCCTCTTTCAATAGTATTTTTGATTTATGGTTTAAGATTTTTAGCTTATTAAATTCTATATCTTTTAAGAAATGTTTTATGGAGGCATTGCTCGTGTTTATCCCATCGGCAACCTTACATTTTTTACCGTCATTATCAATTGAATCAATGTCGCTTATTATCAAAGTTTTTATACCCAGAAAATTCAGAAAGCCGTCAAAGATATGAGAATAGGCTCCAACTTCCACAATTGAAATATTTTGAGATAGTAATGGAACATAATTTTCAGTGTTTTTGTTTTCATCATCAATTTTCTTCATCATAGCCGGAAGTAAAATTCTTTCTGTATCTCCCTCAATAAAAACAACTTTCTCGGCAAAAAACAACTCTGATTTGTGAAGTGTAAGGTATTGTTTTAAAAACTGGAAATTCTTTTTTTCTGTATCTTCAGCTCCATACTGGTTTTTTAAATCAAATAAATTTTTAGAAATAACACTGTTAATTGATTCTTTATAGAAATATTTAATGTCGTTGAATGAGCTTTGAGATGTAATGTGAGACGAATGCGTACTGATAACAGTTTGCAGATTGCTTAATCCTTTTTTACCTTCTGCCAATAGTCTCTTAATATTTTTTATAAAAACATACTGCATTTGAGGGTGGGTATGTGCTTCCGGCTCCTCAATAAATAATAAATTTATATCTGCTTGTTTTTCTTGGTCTGTATGAACCTTTTTAAAGGAATCAAATATTAAATGAAGATTAAACACCATCGCAAATAAGTTCATATATCCCAGACCATTATAATCTTCCGGCAACTCTTTGTTATCCTGCTTATATACAACAGAAGTATTTTCCTTTAAGATATTCACTTCTTCAAGATTTGATTTTATTGATATTTGTGATTCACTGTAGCTGAATTTTTTAATGTCCTCGACTACTTTCTGAAATGTTTTTTCATAGGTTTTGTTTAATTTATCATCTGTTTCAACTAATTTTACCTGCAAATCGTTAACATCCGCTGAATCAGATTTATTTAAGGAGTTGAAAAATTTATATGAAAGTTTTGAAAGAGTTTTATTGCTTCGGGCATTTTCACCCTCTTCATTTGCAACATCTCTCTTTGCGCTTATAGTTTTTAGTAAAATGATTTTTGATATTTGCTCATCGTTTATTGAGACTTCATTTTTTTCATTCTTATATTCCACAACGCTTTTGTTTGTTTTAAAGTATTGCTTGTGGTTCTTCGTTAGAAAATCTATTACTGTTTTATTTTTGAAAATGGATTTAAATTTATCGTAGTCTTGTTTTAATCTTGAATATTTATCGTAATCCAACGAATAATTAAATGACAAAACAAAAAAGTTTTCTTTAGGGTCTAAGTTAAGAATTAATAAGTTTCCGAGGTTATCAGATTTAAAATATTCTATATAAAGTCTAAGGTTAATTCTCAGGTTATTATAATCATCTTTGGCTATATCATTGTTTAATGAGACTTCAATCTCTTTCTGAAATGCAATATTAAAATCATGAAAAGAGAAATTGTTTTGATTTCCACGAAGAAACCGCTCAAGAAGTGAAAGCAAAGATGTCTTGCCAGTATTGTTTTTACCAATTACCAAAGAGAGGTTTTCTTCCAAGTCAATGCTGAAATCTTTTAATAACCGGAAATTCTGTATCTTAATTTTTCTGATTTGCATTATTATTCCTTATTTCCATTTCTTACAACTCCCCCTCAAATGCTTTTTGTAAAATAGATTTTTTTAGTTCTTCTAAGTCAGCAAGTTTTTGTTGATAGATGGATTTGAGTTTCTTTGTTTCTACAGAAAGAGAATCAATCCTTGCAATGATTTCTTTTTGTTCTAATACCGATGGCAATGGAATGTTGATCTCTTTTAGCGTTTTAACAGAAGCCACATTCTTGATTGCCGCACCTAGTGAATATTTTTCAAGTTGATTCTGAAAATTAAAACTTCTCATCCATGCCTTTAAGTAACGTGCCAGCAAAGTCTTGTTCGGTGACAATTTCAATAATGCTTGATTAATAATACCTTTGCGCACACTTTTCGGGACAATTGCAACTTTCCCCATTGTTCCTGAACAACTCATAATTAAATCACCGGGTCTCACTTCAAACCTTTGCATTTCATTGAATTTTTTCTCATCCATAAAATACCTAATTTTTTCAAACTGATCATAAATAGCATGTTGTTGTTCATATACTGCTATCCCGCTTGGCTTAAAACAGGATTTCTTTAAAGATCCGCCAAAAGGCCCGCGAACAAAACCGCATATATCACCCAATTTCTTTTCCTCCCATCCATCCCCAGGGTTGGCAAAAACACTCTGCAAATATGATTCAAAAAGCTCACGGGCATTCTGCAGATTCTTTTCGGCGTTTTCTTTGGCTTTATCTATATCGGTAAATGCTTCATCCAGAATGGATACGATGCGTTTTTGTTCGGGGAGAGGAGGTATAAGGGCTTTATACTTTTTAATCATTGGAACTGTTAATTGTGGAATTGATGTCCCACTGTTTTTGAAATTCATATTGCTAACTACATATTTCAAAAATGGCAAGCTTATAATGTTTGTATCTGGGACAAGAACTATTAACCTAACAACAGGATAAAAAGGTTCATATCTGATCTCTGAATAACCTATTGTGCCCCTTGCGGATACCGTTATACTTGGCTCAGTCACTTTTTCAATATCTGTATATCCATATAGGCCTTTATTTGTAGCCCCATTTGCGAAAATTGGAATATTATATTTACCCGTCTTGGTTTTTGATAGGTTATTTTTTGGAACATCTCCACCAGCAAATATTCGCATACAAACGTCATCAAGGTTTTTATTTTCCCAATTATTCGTCATAATATCTTCCTAATTGAACCTATCGTTTCCGCTATCTCCTTATCCAACTTAGCCATTTCATCAAGTATCTCTACCGGTTCACGCAAAACAGTTTCATCCTTTTTGTTCGGATTCTTTACCGACAAATCAAATGTCTTTTCATTCACATCCCTCACATTCAATGTCCATGAATTTCCTGAATCAGCTTTGGTCTTTTGTAATTTCACAAACTCCGCCAAATCATCTTCATTAAGCGGATTGGTCTTGCCAAGATTCCGTCCGAGATTAAGCTGATAAAACCAAACCTTTCTTGTAGGCGAGCCTTTCTCAAAAAACAACACAACCGTCTTAACGCCCGCACCGGTAAATGTGCCGCCGGGTAAATCCAAAACTGTATGCAAATTACAACTTTCCAGCAAAAGTTTACGCAGACTAACGGAAGCATTATCAGTATTAGAAAGAAAAGTATTTTTGATCACCACACCCGCTCGGCCACCGGCTTTTAATCTCTTGATAAAGTGTTGCAAGAAAAGAAACGCGGTTTCGCCTGTCCTGATTGGAAAATTTTGCTGAACCTCCTTACGTTCCTTACCGCCAAAGGGCGGATTGGCCAGAACGATATCATAACGGTCTTTTTCCTGAATATCCATAATGTTTTCAGCCAGCGTATTGGTATGCACAATATTAGGCGCTTCGATGCCATGCAAAATCATATTCATCGTACCGATAATATACGCTAGTGATTTTTTTTCTTTGCCGTAAAAGGTCTTTTTCTGCAGGGTTTCCGCTTGTTTAGTAGTCAGATTCTTCTTAGATTTAAGATACTCAAAGGCTTCACATAAAAATCCTGCGGATCCAACTGCGCCATCATAAATCTTATTTCCGATTTCAGGATCCACCACTTTGACAATCGTCTTAATCAGAGGGCGCGGGGTATAATATTCTCCACCATTCCGGCCTGCGTTACCCATATTCTTGATTTTGTTTTCATACAAATGAGACATCTCATGCTTTTCTTTGTGGGAACGGAAATGAAGTTGATCGACAAGATTTATAATCTCACGCAGGTTGTAACCGCTTTGAATCTTGTTTTTAAGCTCGCTGAATATCTCGCCGATTTTATATTCAAGCGTATCCGCGCTTTCAGCGCTTGTCTTAAACTTCTTCAGGTACGGAAACAACTTATGATCCACAAAATCTTTTAAATCATCGCCTGTCAACGCCTTGTGATAATCCAACTTGCCGTCTTTGCCCTTAGGCATAGCCCAAACATCCCAGCGATATTCTGAGCTTAAAATATCTGAACGAGCTTTCCCTGAAAGTTTGGCCGCGGTCTTTTTATCCTTCTCCAGATCATCCAGATACTTCAGGAAAAGAATCCATGAAGTCTGCTCAATATAATCCAGCTCCGTGGAACATCCATCCTCTTTCCAAAGAATGTCATCAATATTCTTAAAAGTTTGCTCAAACATCAGATTTCCTCATTATTATTTATTCGTCCTCGATTTAATAAACTCTTTTAAGTCATCTGGCTTAACGCGCCACTGACCTATCTTTACCGCACGAATCTGTTTCTCTCTAATAAGTTCACGCACACGATATTCAGATAATCCTAATTGCTTTGCAACCTGTTCAACAGTTAAATATCCCTTAAGTAGCATAATATCGCCTTTGTTTTTAATATAGACAAGGGGGACAGCGCCCTTTGTTTTAGCCTCAGAGTATTAAGTAGCCCGGGATAGACTTGCTTCATTTCTTGAAATGACCGCAATTAAAGGGCACTGTCCTAATTGTTCTATAACAGCAATCATAAAGTCCCGCCGATAACGTAAAATATAATCTGCCCTTTTCTGGGAACGATGGATAATTTTATCGCCGGCAACTATAGTCCTGCCATCAGTAAAAGTTTTCTGTTCGTTAATCTGGTCATCAGACCAACCGGATGAATACAGCTTGGGCAAGACATACTTTCTACAGGTATCTGCTTCTGTTATCATATTCTATTCCCGGTTTTTTTCATCATTTCGTCTTTGGCGTCTTTGGCGTCTTTGTGGCGTCTTGGTGCTCCTCATGCTTATCC
>QILJ01000093.1 GCA_003233295.1 Ignavibacteria bacterium
AAAACTGCGCTCGGAATGATTGAAGCCGTTGAGGAAAAACCGGAAGAATCTGAAAAGAAAAAGAAATAATGATCTTAACTTCGGTCAGGAAGCTTAGAAATAAAATTATCCTCCATTTTGATAATTCCGAAACGTTGGAAATAGCTTACGAGGTTTATCTTAATTCGGGTTTGATAAAAGGGGATGAGGTTGATAAGAAGAAGATTGAAAAGCTGAAATATGAGAATGAATTCTTCCAAACAAAAAGTTCTGCATATAGATATTTGGGAAATCGCAATCATTCTTCTTTCGAGCTGAGAGTAAAACTGACTAAAAAGGGATATCAAAAATTGATCATCGAAAAGGTGATTAAAGATCTCAGTGCAAAAGGATATATTAATGATCAGAAGTTTGCAGAATCCTTTGTTAAGAACAGAATCGAAAAAAGAAAAGAGGGAATTGTAAAAATAAATTCTGAGTTAAGGAAAAAAGGGATTTCCAATGAGATCATCTCTGACGTGATTAATAACTTCACCGATGATCCGATTCATCTTCAAAATGCACTTCAACTTACTCGGAAAAAATATCAGTCACTGAAAAATAAAGATCTCGATTTCAAAAAATTGAAAGGAAGACTTTTCAATTTCCTAAAAGGTAAAGGATATACTACGGAGATCATACTCAAAGTTCTTGATACCGTTCTAGTAAATGAAGGTGAAGACGAATTAGAATATTAAAATTTTGATAACATGAAACATTCATCCCGCCACTGCGGGACACAAGAAGATGATTATAAAAATCCTTCAAGGTTTTTGAAGTAAATAGGTTAGAAAAATTAATAAATTGAATGAGCAGCGCTAAATTTATCAAGTCAAGAAACCTTGAAGGTTTGGAAAATAAAATTTATAAACAGATAAAAAAAATATTTGAAACCAATTGATTATTATAATATTGAAAGTTCATTTAGAGAAGATGAATTGCTCGTTCGCGATTCTATCCGCTCATTTGTTGATAGCGAAGTAATCCCGATTATTGAAGATCATTATCAGAATGCCGAGTTCCCAATGCATCTGGTCCCGAAGCTTGCAGAATTGGGAGTATTTGGTATGACACTGCCCGAAGAATACGGCTGTGCCAATATGAATAATGTCGCGTATGGTTTGGTCAATCAAGAATTGGAAAGAGGGGACAGCGGAATTCGTAGTTTTGTATCTATATACTTTTGGTTCGGATGAGCAAAAAGATAAATGGCTTCCGAAACTTGCAGCAGCAGAAAAGATAGGCTGTTTTGGTTTAACAGAGCCGGATTACGGGTCCAACCCCGGAGGAATGATAACTAAGGCGGAAAAGGTTGACGGCGGATTTATTCTGAACGGGGCTAAGATGTGGATTACAAACGGGACTATTGCTGACGTAGCCGTAGTGTGGGCAAAACTAAACGGAACAATAAAAGGGTTCCTGGTTGAAAAAGAATTTAAAGGTTTTACCGCACCGGAAATGAAACGAAAGCATTCACTTAGAGCATCAGTAACATCCGAACTGATCTTTGAAGATGTGTTTGTACCGGAAGAAAATCTGCTGCCCAAGTCAAACGGATTAAGATCACCTTTGAAGTGTTTGAACCAAGCGCGCTATAGTATTGCGTGGGGTGCGGTCGGTTCAATGACGGCGTGTTATGAAACCGCTCTCGATTATTCCAATTCCAGGATACAATTCGGCAAACCGATTTCCGGTTTCCAATTAACTCAAAATAAACTTGTATATATGCTTACAGAGATCACTAAGTCACAATTGCTGAACTTACAGCTTGGCAGACTGAAAGACCTAGGAAAGGTAAAACATACGCAGATATCCATGGCAAAAAGGAATAATGTTGAACATGCTTTGAACATTGCAAGAACCGCGCGGGAAATTCTAGGCGCTAATGGAATATCAAGCGAATACCCTGTAATGAGGCATATGAATAATTTGGAGTCCGTAAAAACCTATGAGGGTACTCACGAAATGCATACTTTGATAATAGGAGAAGATATTACGGGAATTTCTGCCTTTGAATGAGATGATTCTCAAATGCAGTCTATGAATTTTATTAACTTTGTATATTAAATAAGAATTAATAAATAAGGGAAAAGGATAACCTTTGATGAGTAATGAGAAAATAGCTTACGATGGAATCACATTTGACGATATACTTTTATTACCTGCCAAATCGAATGTCTTACCTAGAGAAGCAAATATCGAATCAAAATTAACGAAAAATATTAAATTAAATATTCCATTTCTTTCTGCAGCGATGGACACGGTAACCACATCCAAGATGGCAATTGCTATGGCTGCACAAGGAGGAATGGGAATCATTCATAAAAATATGTCAATCGCGGAACAAGCCGATGAAGTTGATAAAGTTAAAAGATCAGAAAGCGGGATGATCCATCAGCCGATAACACTTACAGCTGAAAAGACGATCAAAGATGCAACCGATCTGATGAGTAAATATCATATTTCAGGAATCCCGATTGTTGATAATGAACATAAACTGATTGGAATATTAACCAACCGAGATCTCCGTTTTGTTTCCGATCTGACGATGAAAGTATCAGAGATAATGACAAAAGAGAATCTGCGAACTACTGCTGTCGGAACGTCATTGGAAGATGCCGAAAAACTTCTGCAGAAATACAGAATTGAAAAACTTCCCGTCGTTAAAGATGACGGCACTCTTGTCGGTTTGATCACTTTCAAAGATATTTCCAAGAAGAAGAAATATCCTCTGGCTTGTAAGGATGAACTCGGACGTTTAAGAGTTGGCGCAGGCTTAGGCGTTACTTCTGATATGATGGAAAGAGTTAATGCTCTTGTGAAAGTTCAAGTTGATGTAGTAGTTGTCGATACTGCTCACGGACATTCAGAAGGAGTGCTTAATGCGGTTAGAAAGATAAAAGAAAAATATCCCGAACTTGATATTATTGCAGGAAACATTGTTACAGGGGAAGCTGCAAAGGAGTTAATTGAATGCGGTGTTGACGCAGTAAAAGTCGGCATCGGCGCGGGTTCTATCTGTACAACAAGAATGGTAGCCGGGGTTGGTGTACCGCAGATAAGCGCTGTGATGGAAGTTTATAATGCAATCAAAGATACCGGCATTCCAATAATTGCAGACGGCGGGGTGAAGCAGACGGGCGATGTGCCTAAAGCTATTGCTGCCGGCGCCGATATCGTAATGATGGGCGGAATGCTTGCCGGTGTTGATGAAACTCCGGGCGAAAAAGTTTTATATGAAGGACGAAGCTTCAAAGTGTATAGAGGCATGGGTTCAATCGGAGCGATGAAGGAAGGAAGTAAAGATAGATATTTCCAAGATGCGGAAGACGATATCAAAAAGTTAGTGCCTGAAGGCGTTGAAGGAAGAGTACCGTACAAAGGAGAACTGGCAGATACGATATACCAATTCATAGGCGGACTGCGCGCATCAATGGGATACTGCGGTTCGCGAACAATTGAAGAATTCAAAACAAAAACAAAGTTTGTAAAAATATCCGGTGCGGGATTAAGGGAAAGCCATCCGCATGATATTATTATCACTAAGGAATCACCTAACTATCAATCAAAATAATCAGATAAAATATGTTTAAAGTTTTGGTTATTGCATATTATTACCCACCGATGGGATTGAGCGGTGTTCAGCGTGTGCTGAAATTCACAAAGTATATGAAACAATTCGGCTGGGAGCCTACGGTAATAACCACGGATAAAACGGCTTATTACGCCCATGATAAATCTCTGATGACAGAAGCTGAAAAAGCTGAGATCAAAATTATCAGAACCGGCGGTAAAGATCCTAACTCGTTACTTGCTAAACGCGGTACGGTTAAAATGCCGAGAGAATCAATCAGAAAGTTTTTCGGGAGGGTAAGCAAAACGGTTTTTATCCCCGATAATAAAAAGTTCTGGTCGAAAAAAGCATGCAAAGTTGCAAGAAAAATATTAGCAGAAGATGAATTTGATATGATCTTTGTATCTGTCCCGCCGTTTTCTCAATTCCAAGTTGCTGTAAAACTCAAAAAGGAATTCGACATACCTTTAATTGTTGATTACCGCGATTCTTGGCTCGACAATCATTTTGCTTTTTATCCGACACCATATCATCGATGGAAAAACAAAAGGCTGGAATATGAGTCACTTAGATATGCCGATAAAGTGATAGTAGTTAATAGAAAAATCAAAGAAAAATTATTAAGAAATTACCGCTTCTTATCTTTCGGAGATATTGAAATAATTCCTCATGGTTTTGATCCGAAGGATTTTGAAAATGTTCAGCCAATTGTGTTCAAGGAGAGGAAGCTTCGGATTTTATATTCAGGTATTTTTTATGAGAATATCACTCCGAAATATTTTCTAAAAGCATTTAAAGAATTATCTGAAGAGAGACCTGATATTACAGAAAATATCGAACTGCATTTTATCGGACATTTTAGAAAAGAGAATAAGAAACTGGTTAAAAAGTTAAAACTTTTTGAGTCTGTTATAGATCACGGGTATTTAGATCATAATGAAGCGGTTAGATATTTGGTCTCAATGGATATTTTATGGCTGATGCTTGGTGAAGGGAGAAGTATGGATATGGTAACAGCGGGTAAGTTGTTTGAGTACTTTGGAACGAGGAAACCAATAATAGCTTGTGTACCTGAGGGAGCATCCAAAGTAGCCGTTAAGAATTATAACGCTTCATTTATAACTAAACCGGATGATATCAAAGAGATCAAAAAGGTATTTATTAAGGTTTATAATCTTTTTCAGAGAAATGCATTACCGACTCCAAACGAGGAGTTTGTGATGGAGCATGATAGAAAACATTTAACACATCGTCTAGTTAAGGAATTTCAATTTCATCTTAAGGAAATATCGTAATGAATGTAGCGCTAATTGGTTCCGGCGGTAGGGAGCACGCCCTAGCTTACAAAATCAAACAAAGTGATAAACTAAATAACTTATTCATCATTCCGGGGAATGCAGGAACAGCTTCGCTTGGCGAAAATATATTATTGGATACCAATAATAAAGGATCTGTTGTTGATTTTTGTCGGGAGCATGGCATTGACTTAGTTATTGTCGGACCGGAAATACCTTTAGTAGATGGTTTAGCAGATGTATTAAGAGAAAACAACATCAATGTTTTTGGACCGAATAAAAATGCTGCAATGATTGAAGGAGATAAGTCATTTTCTAAAGACCTGATGAAGAAATATAACATTCCAACGGCAGAATATAAAACATACAAGAAAAAGGATTATTTGGAATGTATATCATATTTGGAAAACATAAGTTATCCTACGGTAATTAAAGTATCGGGTTTAGCCGCAGGTAAAGGTGTTGCAATCTGTAATGATATGAACGAAGCGAAAAATTATGTAGATCAATGCTTTAAGGATAATCTCTTCGGTGAATCAAGTGATGTTTTAGTAATAGAGGAATTTCTTGAGGGGCAAGAAGCATCGGTATTTGCAATTACAGACGGTGAAGATTATGTGCTGCTGCCTCCGGCTCAAGATCATAAACGTCGTTATGACGGAGACAAAGGACCAAACACCGGCGGGATGGGAGCATATGCTCCGGCGCCATTGGTTACCGATGAAGTATTAAAACGAATAGAAGATGAAGTGATAATTCCTACTATTAGAGCAATGAAGAGTGAAGGTCGAGAATACAGCGGTTGTCTTTATGCCGGGTTGATGATAAAAGACGGAAAACCAAAAGTAGTTGAATTCAACTGCAGATTTGGTGATCCTGAAACTCAAGTTGTACTGCCGATAATTGATGGTGATCTTTTAGAATTGTTATATTCTGGAAGTAAAGGTAAAATCAATAAAGAAGCAGTTTCGTATAACGGCAAGACATCAGTCTGTGTAGTTGCCGCCTCAGACGGATATCCGGGAAGTTATAAAAAAGGCTTAGAAATCACCGGACTCAATAACATGCCGAGCGGAGTCGAGGCATTTCATGCCGGTACAAAATTAGATGGAGACAAAATCCTCACAAACGGCGGCAGAGTATTAGCCGTTTCCTCAATAGTTAATAGCTCAGATATCAAAGAAGCAAAAGAACTTGCATACAAAGCATTAAAAAATATTCATTTTGAAGGTATGGTTTACCGTACTGATATTAGTGATAAGGTTGGGATTGTAAGTTAGCTTTATAAATAAGTTTGTTTCAGCGTAAATAAGGAGAAAGAGGTTTAAAACTTATGGCAAAAAAGAACGGAAACGGAACAGACGAACCATTAGAAAAGCAACTTTGGAAATCAGCTGACAAACTGAGAAAAAATATTGATGCGGCGGAATACAAACACGTTGTACTCGGACTGATATTTTTAAAATACATCTCTGATGCTTTTGAAGAGCTTTACGAAAAACTAAAAGCTGGAAAAGGCGACTATGCAGGAGCCGACCCCGAAGACAAAGACGAATACAAAGCTGAAAATGTCTTTTTTGTTCCTGCTGACGCTCGCTGGAATTTTCTATTATCCAAAGCCAAACAGCCGACTATTGGAAAAACGGTTGACGAAGCAATGGACTCTATCGAAAAGGAAAATCCATCACTAAAAGGCGTTTTGCCAAAAGTATATGCAAGACAAAATCTCGACCCAACAAGTCTCGGCGAACTAATTGATATGATTGGAAACATTGCTTTGGGCGATGCAAAATCAAGAAGCGCCGATATTCTCGGACACGTTTTTGAATATTTCTTAGGTGAGTTTGCTCTTGCCGAAGGGAAAAAAGGCGGACAATTCTACACTCCGCGAAGTGTTGTTGAATTATTGGTTGAAATGTTAGAGCCATACAAAGGACGAGTTTTTGACCCGTGCTGTGGTTCCGGTGGAATGTTTGTTCAGTCCGAAAAATTTGTAAAAGAACATCAAGGCAAAATTAACGATATTTCAATTTATGGACAGGAAAGCAACCAAACAACTTGGCGATTGGCAAAGATGAACCTTGCGATCAGAGGATTGGACAGCTCGCAAGTAAAATGGAACAACGAAGGCTCGTTTTTAAATAATGCTCACAAAGATTTAAAAACAGATTATATAATTGCAAATCCGCCGTTTAATGTAAGTGATTGGAGCGGTGATTTGCTCCGCCAAGACGGGCGATGGCAATTTGGAACGCCGCCAACCGGAAATGCTAATTATGCGTGGATACAGCATTTTATTTATCACCTTGCACCAAACGGACAAGCCGGTTTTGTTTTGGCAAAAGGTTCTTTAACCACTAAAACTTCGGGCGAAGGAGAAATAAGAAAAAAACTGATTGAAGAAGGTTTAGTTGATTGTATTGTAAATCTACCTGCCAAACTGTTTTTAAATACTCAAATTCCTGCTTCTTTATGGTTTATGAGCCGTAACCGAAGCAATGGAAAATACAGAGACCGAAGAAGGGAAATACTTTTTATTGATGCTCGAAATATGGGGCATCTGATAAACCGCAGGACTCGTGAATTATCAAAAGATGATATTAAACTAATTACAGAGACTTACCACAACTGGCGTGCTTCGACAGGCTCAGCACCCGAATATAAGGATGTAAAAGGTTTTTGCAAAGCGGCAAGCATTGATGAAGTAAGAAAACTGGATTATGTTTTAACGCCCGGTCGCTATGTCGGTTTGGCTGACGAAGAAGACGACTTTGATTTTAATGAACGCTTTACAAAACTAAAAGCCGAGTTTGAAGAACAGCTAAAAGAAGAAAGCGAACTGAACAAACGAATCTTGGAAAATCTTTCAAAAATTATTTTGGATGAAAAATGAGTTTTATTAGAAATCAACCCTACAACGAACTCCCTTTGCTTTTGCCCGATAGCTCGAATTGGGAGAAGATAGAAGTATATAAAAAATTGGCGGAAGCCGCGGCGGCATTGGCGGAACTTAAAGGACGATTGCCCGTAATTCCAAATCCGTTGATGCTCATAAACACTTTGGTTCTTCAAGAAGCAAAAGACAGTTCCACAATAGAAAATATTTTTACGTCGAACGATAAAATGTACAGAGCTTTGTCCGCTTCGTCGAGAGTTGACGGAGCGACAAAAGAAGTTTTGCGTTATAGAGAAGCGCTTTGGAATTCATTTAAGAATCTCAACTCGAAGGATGATTTTTCCGTTGGGCTTGCAGAAGAGATATTCAGAACGGTTACCTGTAGAGAAGAAGGCGTTAGAACCGTTCAAATATATATAGGAAGTGCAACTCAAGTTGTTTATACTCCGCCGGAGCCGAAAGAAATATTGTTGCAAAAATTAAAGAATTGGTTCGATGCCGCAATAAATAACAATGAAGTGGAGCCGCTGATTAAACTCGCTATCCTGCATTATCAGTTTGAAGCCATCCATCCTTTTTCAGACGGCAACGGCAGAACCGGCAGAATATTAAACGTGCTGCTGCTTTGTCTTGAAAAATTGCTTGATCTGCCTGTGCTTTATTTATCAAAATACATCCTTGAAAATAAAAACGATTACTATCGACTATTAAGAGAAGTTACCGAAACCGGCAATTGGGAAAATTGGATTCTATATATTTTAGAAGCTGTAAGAGATACATCTGTATTTACTTTGCGGAAAGTAAACGCAATTTTCAGTAGCTACACCGAAACAATTAATAAAGTAAAATCGTTGGCTAATGATATTTACTCGCGCGAGTTAATAGAAGTAATTTTCAGCCAACCTTATAGTAAAATCTCTTTCCTTGAAGAAAAGAAAATTGCATCGCGCAACACGGCAAGTAAATACCTTAAAAAACTTGAAGAAATCGGCATTTTGGTCTCTGAACAAGCTGGAAGAGAAGTTTTATACAAAAATATCGCTCTTTATGATATTTTATCGACCGAATAAATATGCACAACAATTCTGCTTTTTTGTGCAATACACGGAGTATATGCACAACGATTGTGCATGTAAGAGCACACTTGCACAATATTTGCATTTTATTGTGCGCTTTCTTTTGCAATGCACTTTGATTGTGCATATAGAAAAACATGTTTTTGTCTAAAAATGGTTTGCCTTTTCTAAGATGAATCTTGAAGCTATGGCAATGATTGCGAATTTGAAAAAGGGAATTGAAGATGAGTAGAAAAAACACAAAGATTGAAGTTAAAGGCATATCCATTACTATTTTTCAATCAGATAAAAACGATTTAAAGTGGTCGAATTCGACCACTTTAGAAATGAAGACAGCTAAAATCTTTTAATAACTATACCAATGTTGTAGATTGGAAATAATGAGATGAAATGAGTAAAAAATATAAAAACATAGTGGTCTTAAATAATGAAATCACCATAACAAATGATGATTTTATATCCTTAACGGATATGCTTAAATCCAAAGACGGAGATTTTTTTATCTCGGACTGGCTACGAAATCGAAACACGCTTGAATATCTTGGGATTTGGGAGCGTATTTATAATCCCGATTTTAATTATGGCGAATTCGCCACAATTAAAAGTCAATCAGGATTGCACAGTTACAAAATCAGCGTAAAAGAATGGGTTGAAAAAACAAATGCAATTGGTATCAATGCAAAAGCAGGCAGATACGGCGGAACTTATGCCCACAAAGACATTGCTTTTGAATTTGGGATGTGGATTAGTGCAGAATTTAAAATATACTTGGTAAAAGAGTTCCAGCGATTAAAGGAAAATGAACAGGGACAGCTTGAATGGAATGTAAAAAGGCAGCTAACCAAAATAAATTACCGTATTCATACCGATGCAGTAAAGGAAAATCTGATACCCCAGAATCTTACGCCTAAACAGACAAGTTTTGTCTATGCCAGCGAAGCCGATGTTTTGAATATGGCTTTGTTTGGTAAAACTGCCAAGCAGTGGCGAGAAGAAAACCCCGATAAAAAAGGAAATATCCGTGATTATGCCAATGTAAGCCAATTGGTTTGTCTGGTAAATCTTGAAAATCTGAATGCTGTTTTTATTAACGAAGGATATGAGCAAAGCGAAAGACTGAGAAAACTAAACCAAATTGCCATACAGCAGATGAAAATTTTGGTTCAAGACCACTCTGTTAAAATGTTAAACGACCAGTCTGCGTCCGCAGGACAGGCAGGCAAAAACGGAGGTGGCGATGAATAACGAACTAATAAATACACGAGACATCCAAAACCGCATTTTTCCCATTCGCGGTGTTCAGGTAATGATTGACAGTGACCTGGCAAAATTATATGGTGTGGAAACTAAAAATCTCAACTTAGCCGTGAAGCGTAATATTGAACGGTTCCCCCATAGTTTTCGTTTTCAGCTTACTCAAAAAGAGTATGAAAGTTTGAGGTTGCAAAATGAAACCTCAAAAACACAAAGAGGCGGAAGACGCTATCTGCCTTACGCTTTTACAGAACAAGGCGTTGCTATGCTTTCGGCAGTTCTTCGCAGTGAAACGGCTATAAAAGTTAGTGTTCAGATTATGAAAGCGTTTGTTGAAATGAAACGCTTTATTGCAAGTAATGCCGCACTATTTCAACGGCTTGAAAATGTGGAAGTCAGACAGATAGAAACCGACAAAAAAGTAGATAAAATTTTTAAGGCGCTTGAAGACAAAAGTATAAAACCCAGGCAAGGTATTTTTTATGATGGTCAAATATTTGATGCCTATGTATTTGTGGCCGATCTGATAAAATCTACCAAAAAATCAATTCTTCTGATTGATAACTACATTGACGAATCTGTTTTACAGCTTTTTACCAAACGAAAGAAAAATGTTGCTGTAACCATTTACACCAAAAATATCACAAAAGTTTTGAAACAGGATTTGGAAAAATACAACAGGCAATATCCTGAAATTAGAGTTGAAAAATTCACCAAAGCCCACGACCGTTTTTTGATTATTGACGATAACACCATTTATCACTTTGGAGCAAGTCTAAAAGATTTGGGTAAAAAGTGGTTCGCCTTTTCTAAAATGGATATACAAGCTATGGGAATGATTGCTAACCTGCCTGCGTTGAACGGTGCCGAAACGAAAGGGAATAGCGATGAGTAAAGGTTATATGTATATATTGAAATGTAGTGATGAAAGTTATTATACCGGAAGCACAAAAGATTTGGGACTGCGCTTAGCACAACATCAAGCGGGGGAAGGTGCAAATCATACAAAAAAACGATTGCCTGTAAAATTGGTTTATTTTGAAGAATATAAAAGAATTGATGAGGCTTTTTATAGAGAAAAACAAGTACAAGGTTGGAGCAGAAAAAAGAAAGAAGCATTAATACCTAAGGCGGTAAACCGCAAAGAACAAATATTATAG
>QILJ01000008.1 GCA_003233295.1 Ignavibacteria bacterium
ACATTGCAGATGGGAATAGGAGCAATACCCGATAATGTTATGAAATATCTGCGCAATAAAAAAGATCTCGGTGTTCATACCGAAATGTTCTCGGACGGTATGATCGAACTTGTTGATGAGGGAATTATTACAGGCGATAGGAAAACTCTGCATCAAGGTAAGATTATTGCAGGCTTTGTACTTGGAACAAGGAAAGCGTATGATTATATTGATAACAATCCTGTGTTTGAATTTCATCCTCAAGAATATGTAAATGACCCTTTTATTATTGCAAAAAATGATAAAATGGTTGCGATCAATTCTGCGCTCGAAGTTGACTTGACCGGTCAAGTTTGTGCTGATTCGATTGGAACAAAATTATTCAGCGGTATTGGCGGTCAGGTGGATTTTATTCGTGGTGCGGCTTATTCGGAAGGTGGTAAACCGATCATTGCACTTCCTTCTACAACAAAGGATGGTAAAATATCAAGGATTGTGCCTACACTCAAACCGGGGGCTGGTGTTGTTACTTCAAGGGGAGATGTTCATTATGTTGTAACAGAATACGGTACAGCTCAGCTTTGGGGTAAATCGATTAAGGAGAGAGTTGCTGAATTGATCAGGATATCTCACCCGAAATTCAGAGATGAACTTTCGGAATTCGCAATGCAGACTTATAATGTGAAAATATGATAGCGGTAATAGGAGACATACACGGATGTTATTTTACTCTGACAGAACTCTACCAGGAAATAAAAAACAAATATCCTGATATTCAAATTTACGCAGTCGGTGATCTGGTTGATAGAGGTAGTAAGAGTTATGAAGTTGTTGAATTCATTTTAGAAAACAAGATACTTTTTACACCGGGGAATCATGATTATATGTTTTATTATTTTTTCAAGGAACCTTCAAGTGTATTTGCCAGATCGTGGGTGTTTAACGGAAGTGAAGCTACTCTGCAATCTTACGATGATCACGGTGATAAATTGTTTGAGCATATAGAAATTTTGAAAAAAGCCCCACTATATTTTGATACTCCGGATTGTTTTATTACTCATGCTGGAATTTCAAAAGAATATGAAAATCTTTTAGATCCAAGTTTTAAGGATGACTTTACTTCTCTTTACGAATTGATCAATAAAGATTTCAGTTCAGATAAGGGGGTACTTTGGCTGCGTGGTAAGGCGTTGAATATCGGGAAACTACAAATTATGGGTCACACTAAGCATCAAGAAATTACATTAGATGAAGAAGCCAATGCAATCTATATAGATACCGGAGCTTATGTCGGAAATAAATTAAGTGCAGTAATAGTTGATAATGAGCAAATTGTTGATGTTATCGACGTAAAAACACATTTAAATGATATAATTTAATGTAGTGTAAATATCAATCACTACTTTAAAAATTGTTGAATTTTACTCTATAAATGAATAATTTTTCGAATCAGTTTTAATCGAAAATGGAGGAATATCGAAAATAGTTCTACCTTAATTGGATTTTGAAAATAACAACTAGGTCATTCGATTTACGGTAGAAAATCAAAACTGGTGTATGATGGCAAAGGAATAATATTTCTTCTTATTCTGATTGCCGCTATCTTAGCATCTTTAGGTTTCACTGCAAAGGGAAAAATGGATTCCGAACATCTCTATAACGGAGATGAAGAGGTGTTTAATGTTTTCTCGGGAGCAAACAGTGATGAAGTATATGATGATGCCTCCGGTAAAGAATTCAGTGACCTGTTTTTCTCATCTGATTCAACCGATTCAACTTCCAAAAATGCTTTAAACGGGGCAGACTCACTTTTAGCAGATTCAGTTGTTGCTGTTGACTCTATGGCGTTAGATTCTACTGCCAGATTAAAATATTTTCACTATAAACAGCCTGATAGTTACAGTACCAGTGTGACTGAGGGATATAGATCCAACCTCTTTATTTATCCATCCAAACAGTATGTGCAAAAAAGTGTTGAGCTTGATTCGACCGGACAGTTTGTATTGATCACGGAAAAGATTGCCGGGCAGGAAAGTAAAGTGATGGTAAAGATGCCTCTGGACGAATACATTAATAAAATGACCGAGGCAATAAATAAACAAGGGCTTGAAAAACTTGGAAGACAGTACAAACTAGTAGAAGGAAAAAAAGATCTTGGCAAACTTTTAACTGATATAACTAACATAGATATCCCTCTGCCGAGCACATCATTTCTAAGTATTTTCGGACCGCCTAAAATCAGTTTAAAGATCAATGGTGCTGTTGATATACGCGGTGCTTGGCGAAGCGAGACCACAGAGGGACAGACGGTTTCCAGGTTAGGAAATACTAGAAATGAACCTGACTTTAGTCAGCAGGTACAGATAAGTGTTAATGGTAGTATCGGTGACAAGCTGAGCATCAATGCAGACTGGAATACCGAACGTACTTTTGAGTACGAGAATCAACTTAGATTGAATTATAAAGGTTATGATGATGAAATAATTCAGAGTATTGAAGCGGGTAATGTGTCTCTGCAAACATCTCCGCTTGTCGGCGGTAGTGAAGCGCTCTTTGGTGTTAAAGCGAAGTTCCAGTTCGGACCGTTTACTCTTACAGCATTGGCTTCCCAAAAGAAGGGGGAGATAAAAGAAGTTTCTGTTTCCGGCGGTAGTGAAAAGCAGGAATTTGAAATACATGCTTTCAGCTATTCAGATAATCATTACTTCTTAGATCAAGTGTATGCCAATACAGACGAGGAGCATAACTTTTTCAATAACTATTACGGAAATCCGACGGCGATTGAAACGGATTCTTCACGAAAGTATTTTGTGAAAGAATTAGAAGTTTGGAGAACTGCAAGCGGTATTGAGGAACAGGATAAGCAGAGGAGAGCAAACGCATTTATCGACTTACCTTCCAGACCGGTAGGAAATAGTATTGACACAAAATTTAAGGATATCCAGCAGGAACAAAAACCCGGTTTGAATATGATCAATACGAGATTTGAACGATTGACAGAAGGTGTTGATTATATATATAATCGTTATGCCGGCTTTATTAGTTTTAAAACAAATATTCAAAAAACTGATGGTATTGCTGTTGCCTATACAATTGAAGGAGATGGAAATGGGGATAAGCAGTATGGTGAATTTATTAGAGACCTCGAGGATTCAGCCGTTGCAGTTCTGAAGCTCATTAAACCGCAAAACTTGCAACCAGGATATAGAAAAGCATGGAAGCTTAAACTCAGAAATATTTATCCTTTAGGCGGACGCGATATAAATGAAGAAGAATTTAAACTTGATATCTATTATAGAGTTGAAGGACAAGAGCCTCAGAACGATTTTAATGGTGTTAAGTTACTGCCGAGTTTCGGCTTTGATAAATATGATGATAGTAAAAACCCTAAACCTGACGGAGCATTCGACTTTATGCCGAAAACCATTATACCGTCGACCGGTGAAATAATTTTTCCTGTCTTAGAACCTTTCGGACAGCAGCTTCCTAAAGATTTGCCCGATTCTATTGCATACCAAAGTATTTATGATACGACTAAAACATTTGCTCAGCAAGATAGGACCAAGGATAAATTTCTTATAAAAGGTTCATACTCGGCAGCGACTTCTTCCACATTTCAGATTGGGTTTAATGTTGTAGAAAATTCTGTAAGAGTTACGCTTGACGGACGTGAATTGAAATCAGGAGTTGATTATTCTGTCGATTATAATATTGGACAGATCACTATCAGAAATGCTGACGCTTTAGTTCCCGGTGCAAATCTTAAAATTACTTATGAGCAGAACGATCTTTTCCAACTTGCATCGAAAACCCTAATGGGATTAAGGGGTATTTACGAGTTCAGTAAAAAAACGAAACTGGGATTCTCATTCTTGAACCTAAATCAGAAATCGCTCAGTGATAAGGTTAGGATAGGGGAAGAACCACTGAACAACTCCATATACGGTGTAGATTTTAACACTAGCGCTGATCTTCCTTTTATTACTACGGCACTTGATAAGCTAATATCCACAAGTACGAAATCAGCATTTAACCTTAAAAGTGAATTTGCTTATATGAATCCGGATCCGAATACAAAGAAGAGTACTATTGCTTCAGATAACGGAGAAAGCATTGCATACATAGATGACTTTGAAGGGTCGAAGAGAACCATACCGATCGGAATATCATACACAACATGGAAAGATCTTAGTGTTCCTAATGATCTGCCTGTCATCGGAGACCTTCCCAGAGAAGATCAAATGGATTATAAAGCTAAAAGTTTTTGGTTTAATATATTACCGTCAAATGTTACTACAGATCTGATATGGCCTAATAAGCAAGTTTCTGCTAAAGATAGAAGTGTGACCGTACTCGACTATATATTCAGACCAGATGATAGGGGTATGTATAACTACAATCCTAATTTAAATGATCCGAAACGGGCATGGGGAGGAATGATGAAAGGACTCTCTTCAAGCGCAAACAATCTGATTGATGAAAAAATAGAAGCAATAGAATTTTGGATAAATATCATTAATGCACCAGAAGACGCAAAATTGAATATAGACCTTGGATTGATAAGTGAAGATGTTATTCCAAACAATGAATATGATACCGAAGATAAGAACTTTAATAGTATTGTTGATGAAGGTGAAGATACCGGTATTGACGGTGTTCCCAGTCCGCAAGAGCCAGGTTATGACGCTACGAATAATAGAGACCCTGCCGGTGATAACTTTAGACTAATACAAAGTAATTCGAAATTTGTTGTTTACGACGACTACTATGCCGTTAACGGAACAGAAGGAAATGCTGCTCTTACAGATATTGGCAGATTCCCGGATAGTGAGGATTTGAACGGCAATATTACATTGGATAACCTTGATAGTTATTTCAGGTATGTAATTCCTCTTGATACCAGTAAAGCAAATAATCCATTTGTTGCTGGCGGCGGGGCAATAATAACAACGCCTCCTAATGCAGGTAAAAAATCGAGATGGTATCAGTTCAAGATCCCGTTAAAAGATTTCAAAGAAAAAATAGGGGAGCCTAGTTTTTCTTTAGTGGAATATATACGTCTATGGGTAACCGGTGTTGATGAGGAAGTTCATTTCCAGATCACTGAATTTAACCTAGTTGGAAACCAATGGCAGAAAATTGTTGATCCTCCAAGAGTGACTGAGGATGATACCGTGCTGACAGTTTCGAATGTTAATATAGAAGACAACCCTGATTATTACAGCCCGCGCGGAATTGTAAGGGAAAGAGACCGTACACAAATAGATCAAAATATTTTTAAGAATGAGCAGTCTCTTGAAATGATACTCAACGATTTAGGTGATGGTGAGCATCGTGAGGTTGTTAAATATCTTGTTAAAGGGATGGATGTTTTCAATTACACCAAGATGAAACTTTTTGTGCATGGAGATCTTGATTCTTCTAAAGGATCAATTTCATATTATGATACTTCAGATGTGAATAATTATGCAACCGATCTTTACTTTAGATTTGGTTCCGATAGTACAAATTATTACGAATATATTCAACCAACGAGACCTAAATGGAAGGAAATATCCATCAATTTTGATGATCTTACAACTATCAAAGAGATAAGACCGGTAGATACATTGAATGCAGTTTACCGCATTCCTGTACCTGGTAAGCCCGGGCACTTTTACGGTATAAGAGGAAATCCCAGTTTAACTAGGGTTTCATTTTTTGCTTTTGGAATTGTAAATCCAAAAAATAAAGGAGAACCATTTGAGAAGGTTTCAGGTAATCTTTGGGTGAATGAACTGCGAGTGCTAGGTGCAAATGATACGCCCGGCTATGCCCTAAGTATGTCTTCATCAATAAATTTTGCTGACCTTTTTAGTGTTAGCGCCAATTATCGGCAGACGGATCCGTATTTCCATAAGTTATCGGGTCGTTTCGGTAATAGGGTCGATTCAAAAAGCTGGGGAGTTTCAGGTAATTTGGATGTTGTAAAACTTATTCCTGTCAATCTTCCGGGGAGTAATCTGAAAGTGAATTATTCGCATACAGAATCTGAGTCTACGCCCCTTTATAAACCACAGACTGATGTACTTGTGAAAAAAGCAGCGGCTACTTCAAGTAATCCTGACAGTTTAAAAGAAGAAACGCAAACTGTAAACGTTTCCGATACGTGGTCGGTTTCTAATATCAAGTTTCGCATACCGTCGAAAAAATGGTATATCAGAGATACTTTTAATGGTTTGGTATTTAGTTATAATTATAATAGTTCGGAATCACGCAGTCCGTCGGTAAAAGCTTCTAACAGTTGGTTATGGAATGCCAGCGGGAAGTATTCTGTAAGTTTTAGTAACGATAATTTTTTCTACCCGGCAAACATTCCAATTATCGGTCTTATCTTTCAGATTTTTAATGACTATAAAAATGTAAAGTTCTATTTTACTCCTCAAAAATTTGATGCAGGAGTTACAGCAAAGAGAAATTATGCCTTTAACCTATCAAGAAATGCAAATGTTGATCCGAATGTGAGAAGGGATTTTACTGCTGCGAGAAATGCGGGATTCAGTTGGAGATTAACCAACGGCGGATTACTCAATCTTTCAACTAACTATTCTCTTAATATTACTTCTTCGTTAGCTCATTTACTCACTGACGAATTTGGCAATCCAAGAAATGAGAAAGATATTTGGTATGATATTTTTCATGGTGATTTGTTTGGGAAGGATAACAATTATAGCCAAAGTTTTTCACTTAGCAGTAAACCTAAAATGCCTTCAATACTTGAGCTTAATAAGTTTCTAACCTTTAGTGCAAGTTATAGTGTCTCGTATAATTGGAGGAATGATTTTTCCCAACCGATACTCGGCAGAAGTGTTGGCTGGGGTAATAGAATCAACGGTAGTATGACTGTGCGTGTAAAATCTATTATGGATCCGATATTTAAATTGTTCAAAGGTGAAAGTGCAAGGTCGCCTGACAGACCTAAACGGAAAAGCAGATTTCAGAAACCCAAGAGAGGGGGTAGGAATATTGACAAACAGATTGAAAAAGATGACAAAGCAAATAAGCAGGCTAATAGTAAAGCCGATAGTCTGGCTAAGATGAATAAGCCATCTATTTTCAATAATGTACTTGGAGTTATGCTGAATTCCATTCAATATGTTTTATTTGACTATGATCAATTCTCGTTTAACTTTAGCCAGAATAATTCTGCCGGACACAGCGGTATGCGATACTTTGGTACCGGGTTCTGGAACTTCTGGGGAGGGGAGCAGGATCCTATGAACGGTCCGTCACGTCTTTATCAGTTAGGGTTTTCAACTGATCCGGGACCAAGAGCATTCGGCGGAACAGTTTCGAATAATTTTTCGCAGAAGAATAATTTTACAATTAAAACCAGTCGTCCGCTCTGGAAAGGTGCGGACCTAGACGTAAACTGGAAGGTCGGCTGGGGATATAACGAATCAATCTCACTATATGTCGATTCACTATCGGGGGAACAGATAATTACGAACCGCTACGTTACCGGTAATATTAATCGTTCTTTTATGTCCCTTCCAATGTTAGGCGCTTCGGTGGGCGCAGTAAATGAACTATATGATCCAAATTCACCTGACCAGAACGGCAGTTTATCCGATGCGTTTGTGAAAGGAATGGAGTCTATTCCTTTACTGTCAAAGCTGCCGTTCTTTAGAGATATAGCTCAATATATTCCAAGACCAAACTGGCGAATTAATTGGGTGGGACTTGAGAAATTACCAATATTAAAAAGTTTGTTTAAGAGAGCCTCTCTTAATCATGCTTACACTTCCACTTATATGGAAGGATGGAAGATCAATGCCGACGGGTTTGAAGAGGTTCAGACTCAAAAAGTTTCATACGGGTTTGCTCCGCTTGTGGGGCTAAATCTAACTTTTGCTGAAATGTGGGGAGGAAATATCAAGGGTACTGTTAAGTATTCTGTAAAATCGAATTATGATTTAGGAGTTGCAACAAAATCGACAACTGAAACATTTTCACGAGATGTTAACTTCGCCTTCAGTTTTGCGAAATCCGGTTTTGAACTGCCTCTGTTCGGTTTGTCTCTTAAAAACGATATTGAAATTTCTATCTCTTATACTATGGGGAGAAATTCCGTTTTGATTTACGATATGGGTGAGAACTTTGATGAAGCAGGTAAACCAAAAGACGGTAACATCAGAACAACAATTGAACCTCGTATCAGATATGTTATGAGTTCAAGAGTTACGCTGGCAATATTTTTTAGAAGGACATCCGTAGAACCGGAAGGAGCATCGAGAATTCCTGCAACAACAACAAATGAAGCTGGGTTGGATGTTCATATTTCTATTCAGTAATTGGTTTTTTTTTATTATTATTACATTGAAATCTATGAGAGGAAGTTATGGAAAAGCATAAGATATTATGGGTAGATGATGAGATAGAGATGTTGAAATCTCACATAATTTATTTAACCGAAAAAGGATATGATGTTGAGACGGTAACAAATGGGGAAGATGCAATAGATCTAGTTAAACAGAAATCTTTTTCTTTGATATTTCTTGATGAAATGATGGCGGGAATGGGCGGTTTGGAAACTTTAGCCAAGATCAAAGAGATCAACCCAAATATTCCGGTGGTTATGGTTACAAAAAGTGAAGAAGAAACTCTTATGAATGATGCGATCGGGCAGAAGATAAGCGACTATTTGATAAAGCCGGTTGTTCCTTCGCAAATGTTCATGGTGTGCAAAAGACTTCTGGAAGGGAAAAAGATATCAGGGCAGTATGTGCAGCAGGATTATCTTAAAGGATTCAATCAGATAAGCCGGTTAATGGGTGAAGACCTGTACCACGAGGATTGGACAGAGATCTATTTGAAATTGGTTAACTGGGATCTTGAACTTGATGAACATTCCGAAATTGATTTAAGACAATCATTGGATGAACAGCGGAAAGAAGTCAATAAAGAGTTCAGCAAATTTGTTGAACGGAACTATAAAAATTGGATCAATAATGTCGGTGATGAGTACACTCCAAAGTTAACTACCGAGATCGTCTCCGATTATGTGATCCCGTTAGTACAGGAGACTCAGGGACCGGTTTTCTTTTTTGTGATTGATTGTTTAAGATTAGATCAATGGATGATAATGGAGCGGCATCTTGTGGATATGTTCAAGATCAGTAAGGAATATTATTATTCAATTCTACCTACAGCAACGCCGTATGCAAGGAATTCATTATTTGCCGGACTCTTTCCATCTGAGATTGAAAAGTATTATCCCGATTTATGGAATACGGGAAATGATGATGAACGGAGTATGAACAAGTACGAGAAAGAACTTCTTGAAAAATTACTACAGAGAAGAAATGTCAGACTAAAAAATGATCTTAAGTATATGAAGATCATTGACCCTGAAGTTGGAAAAAGTTTTGAACAGAATATTTCCTCGCATCATCGCACACATTTAATGGCAGTTGTTGTTAACTTCCTTGATATGATCGCTCACGGTCGTTCGGATTCAGATATTCTTAAGGAGATAGCGCCGGACGAAGCGGCATATAGATCGCTCACGAACAGTTGGTTTATGCATTCGTCGCTGCTCGGTATGTTCAAAGTTATCTCGAGAATGAAAGGGGCAAAAGTAGTTGTCACTACTGATCATGGTAGTATTAGAACTATGCGCGGTTCAAAAGTTTTAGGTGATAGGGAAGCGTCAACAAATCTAAGATTTAAGTTCGGTCGTAATCTTAAAGCCGATGAAAAACATGCTGTATTTGTTAAAGACCCGAGTGAATATAAATTACCTAGGCGCGGTGTAACTATCAGTTATATTTTTGCTAAGGAAGATTACTATTTTGTATATCCGACCGATTACCATAAGTACCTTGCATACTACAAAGATTCCTTCCAACATGGCGGGATTTCGATGGAGGAGATGATACTGCCGGTTATTACGATGGAGAGTTTAGCGTAATTGGTATTCCCTCTAAAAATAGTTGCTGCTGACGAAACAGGAACAGTTAACTTAGCGAAAAAGTTTAGCGAGGTTTTAAAGCCCGGCGATACAGTTGCTTTGATAGGTGATCTCGGAACCGGTAAAACTTTTTTTACGAAGAATGTAATTGCCGCTTTTGGAAATTCTGAAGTAAGCAGCCCAACGTTTGCAATAGTTAATGTTTACGAGACGAAGTTCAAAATATATCACT
>QILJ01000509.1 GCA_003233295.1 Ignavibacteria bacterium
ATCCCAATCGCCTTTGTTAAGTTTTTTAACTCGATCAGAAACTTCTGAATAGTAAGTTTTCCACTTTGTACCGGCAAAGCAGCATGCATCATATTTGTTAATAACCTGTACTTGTTTTCTCCCTTCGCCATAGGAACCTAGAATATACATTTCCAGGAAATTTGCTTTACGCAATAGTTCAGGAATAACTTGTTCCCAATCACCCCAATCTCTCTTCGATTCTGAACGCAAATAAATTGGATAGCTTCCAGCAACAGGAAAACTATTTTTTATTCTAGAATCAACTGCAGCAGCTAGAGTTGTCGTCCAACCACCGCCTGAAAGTCCAACCATTGTTATATCTTTATATTTGAACTTTTCTTTTAAATAATTTATTGCAACTACAATTGGTTCAATAAAATATTTTACAGGATGACCTACAGTAGGATTTAAGAATTTTATATGATCGTGTTCTGTTAGTTTCAGAAACCCTATTCTTGAAAGCTTCACAAGAGGTTTGCTGTTCATTCCCTTTAGCGGCATGGAAAATGCTAATACGGAATAACCATTATCAAGAAATTCCTTTATTACAGATTTAGCAATGATAAAATCACCTCCGTGCCCCTGATGATATAAGATCACTTTATTGTTTTTACTTTTAGGATTGAAATGATAGATCTTTGAATCCAAACCAAAATCCATTTTGACCACTAACTTTGTTATCGACTGCAGCGATTGAATATCCTTATATCTTGGATCATCAAAATTCTCTTCAATTTCAGTTGGCATTTTTTTATACTGCAATCCATCTTTCCCAAAAATAAATTGAATAAGATCATTTTTAACTTTTGCAACATCCGTCTCATCATAAATCGAGATTAGATTTTTTACATTTGTTTCATAATATACCGGGGCTATTTCAGATGTCTTTTCAGTAGCTGCCACTACTGTTTGGTTCACTTGTGCAGACGTATCTGCTGTCCTAATTATCAACACAGCAATTAAGACATATAGAAATTGTGTAGTTTTAAATAGAAGGAGTTTCTTATTCATTATTTATCCTTATTCTTCTAAAGTTGTACTTAATTAGTATTTGAGTTATTGCTCTAATCTTTCTTAAGACCTTTATCCTTACCATCTGTAAGCCATTCCATAGTGAAACGCACAAATATCCGTATCATGTTGAGCGCCGTGCTCATAAAACATTCCAATCGAGCCGTCCGGTAATACAGCAAGACTTGAATATCCGGCAAGCCCAGGATAGATAGTCTTAGATACGGGCCACGTTTTACCTTCGTCGTAACTTAAGCGTACTGTCATATTCTCTCGCTTTGTACTCGCAGGGTTGGAAAAGAGCAGGCGGTTTTTATCATCACCATTCGATAATGAAGAGTAACGTATCAAACTTGCTTGACAATTGGGACCGATCAATGTTTCATCATAATACATCGGTTCCCATGAGTTTCCATTATCATTGGAAATTGCTACTGCCCGCAGCTTCTTATTTCCACGCATGTTCGCCATCAATGTACCGTCGTCCAGCTCAACTATCATGGATTCACTTGTGTTTCGTCCAGCCGGAACTGTAATTTTCCACGAAGCACCGTGATCGTCACTGTAGATAAAACGAGTGTAACCAGCATCCGAAACTTGTGTCAATGGAAAATATAGGCGTCCGGAGCGTGCCTGGAATCCACTGCCTGGTGAGGGCCAAGCTGCTTTCCATGCTGGATCTTTAACCATAGGATTCAGATCAGCAGCTTCGGACCATGTTGCACCATCGTCATTACTGTGAATGAGATGCAGTCTAAGTGTAGGACCATCAATCCCAGGCTGACTCTCTCGTGATCCAATGCCTTCCGGACCATAGGCGTAGAATGCCCAAATCGTCCCGGTCTCACGATCAACAAGCATACTAGCATCCCCTGCACCTTCCATCCCCGGAAAGTTGGCGATCTTTTGAGTAGGTATCCATGTTTCTCCTAAGTCGAAACTTCTTCTCAGAACTAGGTCAATATTGTTCGGAAGATCGTCACCTTTTGCTATACGTGCATCGCACAAAGCGAGGATAGTTCCTTTGGTTGTTACTGCAAGTGCCGGAATCCGGTATAGAAATACACCCTCACCACCACGAACAAAAAGATCAACAGCCTGTGGATATAGGATGACACGACTCTGCAGTGATTTATCTCCAGCTTCACTAGTTGTGAGGAAACTAACAGTTATTAAGAAAATGATCACTAGTTGTTTGATGGAGTATTTTATAAGATTCAGTCTAGTAAACATAATTTGTTTCCTTAATATTGCAATTAATAACATTTCCATTTTTAGATTTAGACTTTTCAAAATGTCTAACAAAGCTTGTTCTAATCTAACTATTCAATAACAGGCGGTCTGATTGGCATAGTATGAGAATTCTCAGCATGGTAAAGTCTGGTAAGTTCAGAAAATGCTGCTTTCAAACTTTCACCTTCTAACACACCTTTTCTTTCATACAATTCCTTGTCAATCAATGCACGCAAGTAGAATATCCGCCACCGCCAACTACTTCGCACTTTGTCGGGAAGCTCTGTATCTGCTCTTTTTACCAAATCATAAGCTCGGATTGCACTTTTCTGAATATTTTTTCGGTTGTGGTTTTGTTCATATATTCGCACAATTTCCAGCATATCGTCAGCGATATCCGGCGAGAACTCGAATGCTAAATATTCTTTAATACTTTTCTCGGCTTTTTTATCTGGGCTCCAATAAAAACCAGCAATAATTATTTTATTAATATCTTCATAAATTCCTTCAGAATAGGGCACTCCACCGGAAGCTTTATCCTTGATACGATCCCACAGTTTTTGAAAATGTCTGGGCGCCGGATTGACTCCATAACCGCCCCAAGGATGCATGCCGAACATACTGATTTCAGGAAAATTTATTAGCGGCAAGTTACCTGGAATATCATGCTCCAATAAATATTTAGGAAAGTAATCATCGTGTCCATCTGCCATAATATAGTCAACCCAGCTAACATCCTGCCGTAAGCTCTTTTCCAGTCCTACCCACTCTCCATCAGGATTGTCATCATTTTCATTTTCAAAACACCATGTAGATAATATAATTTTGCAATCCGGGAATTTTTTATGTACAAGTGCAACAAGCTCTTTTGAAATTTTGAGGAAACCTCTAGCGCCCCATGGCCAGCAATTACTACTCGCGCATCCTCCTTCATCATATGGCCAGAGAGTATAATAATCTAAGCCAACATTTGAAAACTGATCCAAAAGTTCACCCACCATGTTAAGCATCGTTTCCCGGGCTTCCGGTTTATCGGTGCAAAGATTAACGCCATTGTTTCCTCTGCGGTTACCCGGAACCGGAGTTGCTCTTAAGTTTTCAGGTGCATTTTTATATCCTTGGTTTGCACTTTGCATCAGACCTACCTGAAGACCACATTGCTTTGCACTTGCAAGTATTGTCTTGAATCTCTTAATCCAAATTTTAGAGGCATTATCCTCCATACCATTAAATTGAGGTGCTGGATAAGCGATGAAAATAGAATTGTAGCCCCAAAGTCCTAGGTCTTGAATATAATTTACAACCTCCTCAATTGGCGCCGCTTCATAATAATTATAAAAATGTGTGGCTAAATAAACTACTCTTAAGGGACACTCTGGTGCTGAGGTTCCTCTCCACTCTCCTGGAATAAAACCAGGCTCATAACGTGAAATGTGCAATAATTTACCAACACCATAAAGTACACCTCTTTCATCACCTCCATAAATCTGAATGACACCTTGTTTGCCATTTGTAATTCGAAAAGTTTCGCTGCCGAGTTTTTGATCTATTATTAACTCGATACTCAGTTGAACACTATCATCTGATACTCTTTGTGCACTTGAACGATTTGAAATATGACGCTCCATGATGTCCCCAATATTTTGCAATACCAAAGTAGCATCCTTGGGCAAGATGATATTATACGTTTCAATACTCTTATCCCCTTTCTGTGTATCTGCGTTGAGTTCTAGAGTGAGAGATAGTAATAGCAATATTACTGTAAACACTTTCAACGGAACGTTTCTGTTACTAAATACACTTTTAGATATTGATCTGATTTTTATCATTATATTATCCTAATTGGTTGAGTTCTAATAAATACAGCAATTATACTTCAACTCCGTTGGAGTTGTTATTATCTTTTTTCGTAATTCCATAGGTTTCACCTATGGTTATTTATCTTTTGACTACTTCGTAGTCATAATTTAAGAACTCCAAAGGAGTTCAAGATTAATAACCACGGATGAAATCCGTGGAGAAACCCAATAAGAACTTTAAGAACTACAACGTAGTTCAACTAATATTTCTATTTATGCTGTAATAGCCAGAATATTGCTTCCTAATTTAAAATGTTCTTCTTTTTAATAACAAAATATTTACGTTAGCCTTATTTCAAAGGGGAAATAGATACACTATTCAAATGGAAGACCGCCGGTTTGTCATTCGGAACATCAGAGCTAACCTCAACACTAATCTCATTAAATAATCCGTGCCATTTACCTGTTCGTAGCGAGAGACGTTCAACACTCTTCACACACTTCTCAGTAACTTCAAATGTATTTACCTTTCTATCATTTATTTGCACAGAATAAGTTCCAGTCAAAAGATCAGTTGTTATTGTTATGCTTATCTCTTCACCAGCTTTGTATTTACCTATGTTGATCGTGTTTGTGCCGCCATAAGATTGAATAATTCCATCTTTTGTTAAAGCCAGACGGATGGGTCTATGTCCGGTTGAGTCACACAGATCAATTTCGAGGCGGGCATTAGTCTGAACAGCCTTGATTTCCAGCTCAATCCTCGCTTTTGAACTTGTTGGAAACACTTTAACAGCATGAGCATTATCGTATGGGTCTGCATCTTTCAGTTCCAAACAGTTCGAGCCCATATCGGTAACGATAGACACAGGCGCCCATGCAGGACTGTAAATATTCCATCCGGGAATATAACTGCCGGTTGCCATATTGTTAAAATTATCTGACGTGTATGAAGTCTCATCCGGTTTTATCGGAAGAGGAATGCGAGAAACCCACATATCTTCTTTATTAACACTATAGATCAGCCAAATTGCATCTTTATCTGCAAATGTACCGTCATCAGCCCATTCCGCTAAACCCCGTACGTATTGCGGTCCAACATCCTTGTACAAACCCGGATATCGCAACTGCGGAAATTCGCCGTGAACAACCCGCATATCATAAAATTCTTTACCGTCATCACCATGAACAAGAACTAACGGATAACGTTTTTTCCTATCGGGATTATAGACAGCTATAAACCGCCCATTAGAAGTACGTTGACCCCATATTTTTGCAGATCCTGCAATTAGTGTGGGCGGGTTTAATGGTCTTGACCAAGTCTTACCTTCGTCATCTGAAATAGTAACAAAACCCATCTTGCTCATCCCTACCAAATCTCCATCAAGACGATGATAAAAGCAAAATGCTTTGCCAAAAGGATAAAACCCTTCGAAATATGGTGTAAGTGAGTGCCATTTCATCCTGCGGCTGCCGAGCAAAGCGCCATAGTCCCACTGTTCCAAAAGCACATTGTTTTCAACTGCTTCTTTACATGCAGTTATGAAATCAGAATCTTTTGAAGTAGAGAAGGTTGGAGGAAACCCTTGAGACGGTCCAAGAAGTGTAAAAACTTTACCAAGACTATGATCAGGTTTTATCTCACGTACCAGCATAGTCAGCTTATCTGTCGTTGTGTTCTTTAATACACCTCGGCAAAAGGCAAGCATTCTACCGTTGCTTGCACGATAGAAGTAGAAACGGCTAGCCCATGCATATTCCTCCGGAAATAAATCTGCCGGATCAGACCAGGTAAATCCATCTTTTGAAGTGGCGTACATAACTCTATAAGGTGGTACATCCTCATCCTTTGGCGTTGTTGCCCATACAGCATAGAGCCGCCCTTTCCAGGCAGCTATGTCATGATGATGATTATAAGTCCATCTCTCTTCATTCTCTTTTCCAAGATTTGGTATATTTGCACGGTGAACTTGAATGTTGTGTACACCTACTACAGGCTTTAATCCGCCGTCTTGTAATTCTAAATTGACTTGCTGCTGCTCATTCCCATGAACAATAATGGCGAAATTATTATCCAGTTTATAATCAGCTTCTTTTTCATCTATTGTAATAATAACAGGGGTTCTCCATAAACCGCCGCTGCCTCCCCTATCATTTATCTGCACAGCAACAAGATTAGCCTCACCATATTTTATGTGCTTTGTTATCTTGGAAAATGATATCTTAAAAGCATAGGTAATACCTGATTCGTCAAAAGGAACAATTCTTTCACCATTTATAAATAACTGGTATGCATCATTTGTACCGCCAAATTTTATCCATATATCTTTACCTTTCCAGTCTGCCGGAATATTAATACTTTTTCTGTACCAGCCATAAGAGTCCAAATCAGGATAACCCTGATCTTCCCATCGCTTGCCTGCATCAATAACATCCCAATTAGAATCATCAAAGTCCAGAGCATACCAACGATTAGATATACCGATGTTCTCTTCATCAGAAGCAAAATGCCAACCTTTAGATATATCAATCGTTTCAGGTGATTGGGCATAAATGCAAGAAATTATTGAAAACAATAAAACAATGCTCTGCTTTACTTTGGTTTTCATTCTATTCCCTTAGTTATTTTGATTTTAACCGGACCAAACAGACCCGCTTCAAAACTTGAGTCGGGTGGAGTCTGCCAACCCCATGTACGAAGTTCATTAAGATCATCTTTCCCGCCCATTTCATTCACCATTAAATTACCGACTCTCACACGGATTTTATTTTCTCCAACTTTACTTGATTCTGCTTTAAATACATAAGGTGACCAAAGACGCTCGCCAATTTTTTTCCCGTTTAGCCAGACTTCTGCCATGTATCGCACTTTCCCAAGATCAATTACAACATTCGACTTATCCGAAGGAAGATCAAATGTGGTTTCATAATCAATAAATCCGGTAAACCTTCTTAAGCCCATATCCAGCCAAGATATAAGATTTGTCTTACTCCAGCCGTCACAATAGAACTTAGCTTGTTTCGTTAGCCCATTTGCATCTTCACCGTTTTTAACGATAACAACTTTTGCATTTTGATGCAGAATTATTTTTTCATCTGTTATACTTGTGCTTTTTCCATCAACCCAAGTTTTAGCCTCTTTGGATAACCCAGGCAATAGTAAATATTCAGCATTCGGAACAACATCAAATCTCCACCAAACTGTACTTTTTGAAAATATAATTTTATTCGGGCGTCTCATACGAAGAAATTCGGATTTAGCAAGTGTTTCACTTGCAAGCAATGGTGTTCCCCATGAACTATCATCAAATTTAATATTTTGCCAATTGGGAGATAGTATGCTTGATTCTTTCCAGTCAGAGTTGGAAAAGACCTCAATCTCTTCACCATTATTCAAATGAACCAATCCTTGAAAAACCATCCAACCATACCCTAAATGATTTAACTCTTCAACAGCAATAACATTTTCGCCTTTCTTCAGCAGCGATTTAATATCATGAGTATCAAACGCGAACCAGCCCTCGGCATTTCTTCCAGGTTTTATTGCATTTCCATTAACCCAGAATTTTACACCGTTATCACCATTAATATTTACAATTGCACCTTCTGGATCATCTGCTAAAACAAACTTGTATCTGTAATACCGTTTCGAATCGGGATCCGGATTATAAAACATAGTTGCCTTCCAGCTTCCTTCCAGCCGTATATTCCCGACAATATTAATATAGTTCCAGTCCGGATTATCGTAATCTGAGTTTAAGAATTCGTTATGTGTTATCGTATCGCTGACAATAAATGAGCGAGCTGAAGTTACATTAATAGTATTTGTTTCCGGATATCGAATTTTCCAAGGTTCGGTCAGGTCAATTTCAACCATTTCCGGTGATTGTTTTCTTTCAATTATGTTAGGTGTTTTTGAAGGATCGAATACCAGCCAAAATCCTTCGAAGCCGTTAAACTCAAGGTCTATATTGTTTCTGTTACTTAGCCGTTTATATTCAACTTTTTTCATCTCACCTGTTTCACAATCCCAAATCTCCGCTGCTCCTTTCCCGTCTCTTAGTGAAAGTGTAACTGTTTCTTCTATTCCACTATTATTTGCAAGCCAATAAAAATCTTTATTATCAACCTTACGATGTGAGATCAAAAGCGGAAGATCACCGGAAACCATTTCTATTTGAGGTTCTAAAACCTCTTTAATTCTCTTTGGAAGTATTTTCATTTTATCAGGTTCATTCGAGAGATCAATAACCGTCGGAAGTTTATTTAGCTTAACCATTTCTCCTTTTATAGTTTGATCATTAAGCCCGACTTCTGATGAACCGTTCGGCAGATCACCAAGAACAACAACCCAACCGCCTGCTTCAGCAAATTCAACTATTTTTTTGGATGTTGATTGTGAAAGGATAAACAAAGGGGGAAGCACGAGCATGTTAAAATAATGGTCAGCTATTTTAAGCTGTGTTTTCCCTTCTTTGGATTTTACCACTTCTGCTTTATCAAGATAGTGTTTATCAGCAATCAAATAATCGAGCCAAGATTTTGTAAGCACATTCATTGCCTCGGAATATGTGTTGTTTATCTCAACTGCTTTATCCGGCCATTGATCACCGGCGGGACTCGTAAAATATCCTTCCGATAAAGCCCATACACTTTCCAACGGATTATACAGAAGAATTTCCGCAGAAAGTTTTCCCTGTCTATTTACAAACGAAGCGCGCCTTGCAAAGTCTGTCCAAAGATGCAAATATCGCCAGTAAGGATTTTCAGTGTACCAATCAGGCGGATAAGGAATTGTTTCCAATTCCCTGTTCAGATTTATTCCATGCGGAACAGTATGCGTTACACCCCAAGCTGTAACAGCATTTAATGTCATTTTCATCTGTGCTGGTGTCATTTGCCAACCTGCTACACCCATTAATTCGCTCATAAATGGTCTATCCTCAAATTCACAAACAGATTGTGTCTCCTTAAAATCATGCACGTTCTGTGAATACATTAACAGACAATCGTTCCCTGGCATGGTAACTCTACGCTGAGCACGCATGAAATCACCCACAGCCTGTGTCTGAAGTAATAAAGACTCTTCCCATAAGTTTGAAATATAATACATGTTTCTCTCAAGCAGCCAATCATTCACACGACCCAAAAAATGATTTGTATAAATATCAGAAACCACATCAAACCAATCATAGCGCGCTTTAACCCAATATCCCTCTTCATCTTTTTCTGTCAGCAGCGGTAAGTATAGTCGTATATCTTTACCCTTCAGTTCATTATATCTTACTGGCAGGTATTCTGACCATGCCATTTTAAAACCATAATCACCTTCGTTATCTACAAAGACACCGGGTATAACATTACCCATATATTTACTTAAATACTTTTGATAGGATTCATGCGCAATTGGAATAAATACGTCCATCAACTTAGGGTTAAGATAATTCACTTTGGATTCTACATTTGACTTCCAAATTGAGTATGAATAAACGACCCATTTCCCTTTCGGAACTTTCCACTTAAATGCTTCACCTTCCCCAATAATGGCAAGTGTTTTAGAAATCAGTGAACTATCACTTGATAATTTTGCAGCAACAGTAACTTTGGATGCTGGCAATTCTAAAATAGCTCCTCCTGTACCAATAATACGATCCCACACAAGAGATTTTGCTTCCAGATCAGGAGCTTGTTTCAATACCCTTCCATCAGCTCTGCCGCTCGGCCACCAGTATTCATCGCAATATCCAAAAGTCATTCCGGCTTTTTCCGCTTCTTTTGCCGCTCCCTCAAAACTCTTGAACCAAAGAGGTGAAAGCCATTCATCTCTTGGTAATGCCGGGAATGCCGTTGCCGGAGCCTCACTATGGCGCGCATGTGCATAACCAGGATTTAATCTCTGCTTGGTCATCTCCTTTGCCATTGTTGCAGTTTGAACTGTATCAAGCGCTGTATCCCAGAACCAAAACGTATGAGGTGCGTAAAACAACGGTGGTTCTGCGAACTGTTCTTTGGTCTGATCATAGTTGTATTTCTTCTGCCATTCCAAGTTCGAAG
>QILJ01000013.1 GCA_003233295.1 Ignavibacteria bacterium
CCGACTTTAGATGAATGACTTTTGGCAGAGGATTTGCTTTCTTTTCGAGATAGCGGTTCAATTCCAAAGCAGATTGTAAATGCATGTTTAACAAGCGGGTGCGATTATAAGGAATCAGAATACTAACAGGTATAGCGCTTATTATCAGTACTTTTATCAAAATATAAAAACTAAAACTAAAATATCCGATGAATTGGAAATAGATAAAGTATGCTGAAGCAATGGTAAATATAATCCAGAGGTTCCAAAAAATTTCTTTTAAGACCGTCCATTTTCTAAAAATGGGAGCGTCGGACAGAAATGCCGGTATAAGCAACAAATTAACGCTTAGCCCAAGAAAAATAACCACGATCAACCCACCAATTAAAAAGTATTTTTCCTGTGTGTTTAACGCTTTAATATCAAAGGGTTGGAACAGATAGAACAGTAAAAATAATATCAGACTAATGATAAAGATAAGCTTCGTATTTTGCTTAAGATCATCATTAAACGGGTAAGACTTCTTTAAAAATTCAAAC
This sequence comes from Ignavibacteria bacterium, assembly GCA_003233295.1. Next base: position 519 of record QILJ01000013.1, read on the forward strand.
CATTTTGCCATGAATACTCAATTTAGGATCCTTTGATTTTATATTCAGCTACAAAAATAAGCTAAAAAATATTTTGATGTGCTGGGAGAGGGTAGCTTTTCACAAATCGGCCTATCTGCATGGGTGCGATTTGCAATTATTGCTTCCCTTGATATCTTTTTCCCGGTATCCCTACAACATCTTATTCGCCAGATTAGCCAACTCGGAGCGTTCCCCTTTTTCCAACCGGATGTGGGCGTAAAGTGCATTTTGTTTCAGCCGGTCTATGAGTACCGATAAGCCGTTGGACTGTGAATCGAGATACGGTGTATCAATTTGGTAAATGTCGCCGGTTAAAACAATCTTCGTGTTTTCGCCGGCACGGGTGATGATGGTTTTTATCTCGTGTGGCGTCAGGTTCTGTGCTTCGTCCACGATAAAAATCACATTGGAGATACTTCGTCCACGGATGAAAGCCAGTGGCGTAATCATCAGCTTTTCACTCTCGATGGCATCGTTGATGTGGCGATATTCTTTGTCCTGTTCGCCAAACTGGTTTCTGATAAATTTCAGATTATCCCACAACGGTTCCATGTAAGGATTTATCTTCGAATTCACATCTCCCGGAAGATAGCCGATGTCTTTGTTGCTCAGCGGAACGATGGGACGTGCCAGATAAATCTGTTTGAAGTTACGCCGCTGTGCCCAGGCGCCGGCCAGTGCCAGCAGCGTTTTGCCGGTACCGGCAACTCCCTGCAAAGTAACCAGTTTCACTTCCGGATTCATAATGGCATGCAGCGCGAAAACCTGTTCGGCATTACGGGGCATAATGTGTGAAATAGCATGTTTCTCCACCCGTTCAACTCTTTCGGTGATGGGATTATAGAAAGCCAGTGCCGAAGCCCGGTGACCTTTAAGGATAAAATAGTGGTTCGGATACGGTTTTTCAATATTCAAAGCTTCGAGACTGCAAAATCCGGTGGCATACAGCTCGTCAATAACTTCACGGGAAATATCGGAAAGCGTATTTTTACCCGTATATAGTGTGCTAATATTTTTGATTTTTCCGGTTTCAAAATCTTCTGCCGGCAGGTTCATGGCTTTGGCTTTCAGCCGCAGGTTGATGTCTTTACTCACCAGTATAACTTTCCGGTCGGGATGATCTTCTTTCAGTTTCAGGGCAGCATTCAGAATGCGGTGGTCGGCTTTGTCTTCGCCGAAAATATGGCGGGCATCGAGTCGGCTCTGCTCGTTCATTATCACGCGGAACTTTCCTTTTTCAGGTCCGTTTAGCCGCCGCCAGTTGGTCATGGTCAGCTTACCGGAGATGCCATCGAGAAACCGGATAAACTCACGTGCTTCAAAATTTTTGGTGTCATTCCCTTTTTTGAAATTGTCTAACTCTTCGAGGACGGTGATGGGAATAGCCACGTCGTTATCTTCAAAATTATTGATGGCGTTGTGGTTGTAAAGGATGACAGAGGTGTCCAATACAAAAATCTTTTTTTTCTTTTCTGATTTTTTTTCTGCCATGGGGAAAGGCTTTGGTGGAAAAACGACTTATCACCAGTAAAAATAAACCGAAAACAGGGGCTTTCTTTAGCCGGCAGCACGGAGTTTCTAACAATCTGTCGTTGACAAGTGGGAAAGAGTGTGAGGGAGAGGGTTTTTACGAAATAACCGGAGGTATTCGCTCACATTAATTTGGTGAGAATAGTCAATGTCTCTTAACAAAAAGAAATTGTATTTAATTATGAAAAAGATAGTTGCCATATATCAGTCGTTTGTTGTACCTTTGAAAAGTGAAGGAATAAAACAAATGAGGAAGGATAAAAGAGAAGCTATAAGTAAAGTAAAGGCATACAAGCAGTTGTTGAGTGATTACTTTAAGTTTGAAAAAGTATATCTTTTTGGATCTTATGCAAAAGACACCTTCGAAAAAGAAGTGATATTGATGTGGCAATAGTTGTCAACCACATTGAAGGTGATTATTTTTCGGTAAATCCGTTACTTTGGAAATTACGAAGACAGGTTGATGACAGAATAGAACCGATTCTGATAGAAAAAGATAATGACCATGCTAATTTTCTCGAAGAAATTCAAAAATACGGAATAGAAATAGTTTGATTTTCCTTCGGAAATCAGAAGGATTATTTACACTACAAGTATCATTTATCATTGAAAATCTAAACAGAAAAACAAGAAAATACACTATCAACAAAAGTTCTTTTCCTACTGATGAAGCTGTAAAAAACTCCTATTATCCGTCAATTAAGAAAACACTAAAAATGGATACATCTTATTCGAAGCCGGGGAGTTATTCTTCATCAGTTTATTACTACTTTTGGGGATAAAACCGGGTCGGGCTGTGAAAATCCTGTTTACACCACAGTTTTATGGATACTGACTCAAATAAACATAGTTCTTGAAAAATAAAACAATGCTGAAAAATATTTTCACAATGCCGGATGATTCCCTTTATCTGGATAGTTCAGTTGACCCTTTAGGTTTTCGTGTTATTTGGTCCTATTTCGGACAAAAAATATTCAATTACAAACTCACTACGATATCAACAGATATTCGAAATTTTAATATTAACCTGTTTCACCATCATATTATCCACGATCTCTTTGTCAATCATCCTGAAATAATAGATAAAGCCAAAAACAAGTTTAAAACTTATCTTTCTGAATATGACATCAAAACAGGATTAATTATTTTTCTGGAAGACCTAATTACCTACTCTCTTATTTACCAAAGCCATTATAAAAATAATAGAGATATTGATATGCTGGGAATTTTAGGAAGCTATAAAGCAGAGCAAAATTTCGTGAAAAATGAAGGTAACATAATACTAGAAGCCGAAAAAAGCAAAGGTGTTTTAATCAGGCAAATTTTGCTCGGTGTTAATGGTCGGTACAAAGGGCCATTTATTAATATGGGGTTATTTACTAGAAACTTCCAATATACTGAGCCGGAATGGATAAGAGTTGGAAAAATCATTGATTCGTGGGGGGATGGGAGACTGCTTGCAAAGCGACTTATTGATATTATATTAAACCTCATCGAAGAAAAAACCGGAGAATATCCCAAAGACAATTTTAATAATTACAAAGATGATGAGGAATTACAATCGCTTATTATTAACTGTTTTAAACAAAGGAAAACCATTCCTGAGTTGAAACTATTTTGGGAGGATAAACTTGGATTAAAACAGGGAGCTGTCTGGTCCATATATCATCAGTTTGATGATCAGGCTATCGCAGAAAAAACTCCTAGAATAGTTTTTGAGAAAGCATCTCAAGAAGAAAATGATAAAGTTGAGAAAATGAAAATTGAGAATATTTTAAAGCTTGAACCCTTTCTTTCTATTTGCTCACAAATATTTTATTCCATTACGGATAACGGTGTTAAGGAAGTATCGTCAATAGAAAAAGATATAGAAAAATTACGACAACTTTTACAAATAGAAGATGTAAAATTGTTAACGAAAGAAAGTCCCAGATTACAAGAATTAGTTATTGCAATATCGTCTGGTGAAACAACAGCAAGAGGACTAATGAAAACCATTGTTTCTTACCATGAAAAAATCATGAGGGATAGAGGAGGCAATAGTTGGGTTGAACTGAAGGAGGGAACAAAGATAAAGCACTATATCTATCAATCACCGATAATGATTACCGATAAATTCATACAGGAAAGGCCGTGGTATAATAATTATTATCTCGATACAGTGAGAAATATTAGACAAGGATTAAATTAAATGTTATGTCAGAAGGAATGAAATTATACCGTTCGTTTTCGAAAGTGCTTGAAGATCTTGGTAGAATAAAACTTGCGTGGTTTACGACTTTTAATCTTGAAATCTCTTTTTTTGAGAAATTCATACTTTCGAGGCTGGCTCAACGTGATGTTGAGGAGATGAGAACGATAAAAGACTTTGAGGCACTAAATGATATTTTGTTTACAAACGAAATAAATAATGCCAAGACTGATGTCAGAGTTTTTTATGATTATCGTGCTCTGAGCATGAGGTCTTCAAAAAAAACTTGTGTGCAAACCATTGGAATTAACCCATCGGGTTTTGGAAAAAAATTTAAGGATGGGGTATTTCATCCAAAAATATGTTTATTGATAAACGACCGAAACGAAGGGGTTGTTATCACGGGTTCTGCTAACTTAAGTCTTTCGGGCTGGGCACGCAATGTGGAGTCTATTCTTATTAAAAAAATTGATGACAAAGAAAATGCCCGAAGAATTACCAATTTCTTTTCCAGCTTAATAAAAGATACTTACGGGTATGAAAGGATGAATAAGATAAACAGATATTGGCAAGATAATCTTCCACGAGGGTCTGATTGGTCTTTCCAGGATTCCTTCCAACCAAAAGGACTACTTAAAAATTTATCAGTAAAGGAAAAGCCATTGCATGTGTGGTCGCCATATTTTTCAAACAATTTGATACATGTAATTGAGGAGAATCTTTCACAATGTCCCCAAATTAATATCGTTCCGGATGTAAATGAGCTTGGAAAAGTACGAATAGATGAGGATGTGTTGGGAAAGCTAATAAACAATAAAAAAATTGAACTTCTGAAAGAGATTAAATATTTAGACCGGGAAAAGAAACCGATGGTTCATGCAAAAGTATGGTTAACCAAAGATAAAGTTGCTATTGGTTCCTGGAACTTCACAGAAGCAGGTTTAAATTTGGGCAAAAGCAATAATAATATTGAAGCAGGAATCATACAGGATATTTCCGGGCAGGAGTATGAGAAGATAATTAGATCTCTTAGTAATTCGGAAACACAAGAAAAATGGATAGGGATGAAGCGGGATGAGCTTAATGAAGAAAGAAATGATGAGCTTCAAAACTGGAAAATAAATGTCATTATTTATGCTGACTGGGAAAAATTTGAATACTCCATTGAGCAGGACACAAATCTTTCCGGTAAACAGTATTCGTTTTCACTTCCCGGAATTAAAAAGGAAATTGCTTTAAGAGAACTGATTAACAGTCATGTATCTTTTTATCTAAATCATAAAGACTTGTTAAAAGACAGATTGTTTTATGTTTACGATAGAAAAGGAGAAAAAATCTTTATGGGGATAATTGTGGAGAAAAACATCACCCATCGTCCGGCTTTTGGATATGACAATTTAGAAGATTTTATACAGGCATGGTTGGATGGGAAACCGGAAGAAAACAATAAAAATATCAAACATGATTACACCTGTGATGAGGAAACGGGAGAAGAAATACAAGATGCTATAAAGAAAAAACTTGCCGGTGATTATTCCAATGCCTGGTTTTCTATGTTCCTCGCTATGGATCAATTAAAAAACAGAACAGAAAAGGCTAAAGATAATGTGAAAGAGTTAAAGTTGATAGGATATTATATTCCCGGTTCTATTACACAACTTCGAAATCACTTATACAACCTCCACGAAATGTATAATGATGGAAAAGCGACAAGTAGTGCGGCTTACATCTGGTTTCTTATTAATGAAGGGAATCTGGTGATAAAAAGGTTTGATATGCTACGAGGAAACACCGGGCCAAAAATTAATTTGGTTGAGAATATTGAATTAGAATTCAAAAACAATTCCAGAAAAGCTAAAAGATGGCTTAAAACTATTGCAACGGAATGTAAATATTAGAATGATGTCCTACAAATATATTACACCGGAAACTTTATCGGAGTTTGTCAATTTTTATCGAGATCGTGATAAAAAAGATTGGATTTATACAGCTGGTAAAGAATCAACAATGCAAGCCAAACAAGCCGAAGGGGCAGCCTTTGTTTTTAATCTGTTAAACGATGGAAAAATAGCATTGCTTGCTGATGAAGTTGGGATGGGTAAAACCATTCAGGCTTTAGCCGTGATAGCAGCATTTTGGAGGCAAAAACCTGACGCTAAAATATTGGTTCTGGCACCAAGAGCTGAGATTGCGTTGAATTGGATTAATGAATATGGAACTTTTATCAATGTGCACTATAAATGTAATGACGATATAATTAAAACGAGTATTGGAGAAGAGCCGGTAAACCCAGCCATATATTGTGAAAACCTTTACGAACTTGTACGGAAGGTTAAGCAAGGATGGGGTAAATTATTTATTGGGAAAATATCTTCTTTTAGTTATCTAACGGGCAGTGAGCAAACCAACAAAAGGCTTCGCGAATTGGGAATTGACCCTGCAATAGATTACGATGATGAAGGAATAGATGAGATGAAGAAAACGGAACATCTTGCTAAACAATTAAAAGAGGAAATATTCAAATCGTTTAGTAGTCACACGGAAAGTCCTTTTGACTTACTCATAATTGATGAGGCACATTATTTCCGGAATATTAATGGGAATAGTTTCAGAGTAACTTCAGCTAAATCATTTTTTGGCGACAACGCAAATAAGCTGGCAAAAAAGGTATTACTATTAACAGCCACACCAAACCACACCTCTCACGATGACATCAAAAATATTGTGTCTTATTTTGATAAAAACCTTTCCTTAAAGGAATATCAAGAAATTCTGGATAAAATTAGCTTAAGGCGTTATAGGAGACTTTCATCAAAAGGGTGGATGAAATATCAGTATCGGGAAGAAAAACCAGTACCGGCTGATTTTGAAGATGACATCATGTCTGAACTTTTTTTCGGATTGTATCAAAAACAATTAGCAGAGAATTACCTTAAAGGAAAAGAAAAAAAGAAAAATATCCTTGGGTACCTGGAGGGAACTGAATTTATCCCACATGATGAAGCTAAACCACAAAATACGGCGGAGACCGAACAACTGAACGGAAAAGATTTTTCACAGGGGAATGACACCCAATTACTAATCCCTCTTGCAAGGAAATATGATGACATATTCAAAGAGTTTCCCTCCCATCCCAAATACAATAAATTAATTGAAGAAATCGTGCCTGAAAATTTCGATGCATCATTTTTAAATGAAAAATCATTGGTGTTTGTCCGCAGAATCCCTTCCGTCCGCGAAATTGCCGGAAGAGCCATATTAAAGTATGACGAAATATTTCTTAGCAAAATATCAAAAGTGCTTAATAAAAAGTTTGAGTTAAAAGATATTGGAGACCGAAGGCGGTTTAATCGGAAATTAAACAAAATCTTAGGCATAAAAGATATTGAAGAGGATGACCCCGATGAGGAATTAGATGAAATGGCAAATACCGAAGGGCAGCGTGTTCTGGTTCCTGGCTCTAAGGCCTTAGACCTTTTTAAGCGTCAAAATAAAGCCCCGAAAACTATTGCTTCAACCCATGCATCAAATTTCAGAACGAGGTTTTCAAAATCAAAACCAAGTATCTTCAGTATATTTTTTGCTCCATCTGCTAATTATTCAACTAACACTGAACAAGAAGGTTACACTTATAAACTCAACAGTATCAAACAGACCGACAGAGGGTTAAAAGGCTATGTGAATGATTATTACATTACTTTTCTATTGTATCGACTTGATAGAATTTCAGAAAGTGAAGCATTTAGGATTAAAAATTATTTAGGTGGACGGAGAATAGGAAACACATCTAAAGAAGCCGAATACACGCAAGAAGTTGAGACCCTTTTTACAATTTATTGGAGATTTCTGACAGATACGGATAAAATTTCAGAAGCCAGAAAAACTCAAATCCGTAACGCGTATAATACCTTCAATTATTATCAAAAGGAAGCTCTTTCAAAATTTATCGAGAAAGGCGTCCTGCTTGCCTCTTCGGCAATTATTGATTTATACACGTATTATCTCAAGATTCAGAAAAGCAAAGATTATCAATCCAGTCAATTATACAATGAATTTATCAAGGAAGTAAGGAAAAACTTTGACCGTTCATCATTATTTGATTTAATGAATGAGTCAATCTCAAATTTTTCAGTCCTCTGTGAGAAGGTTTTTAACCTAAAATCTGACCAGGAAATTATTAATTATGAGTGGAAGGATTTTTTTGATGCACAGCCTGCTTATGCCTACTCTGGTGATACAAAAAACAGACGTGTTTTGCAGAGCTTCAACACTCCTTTTTTTCCCGATATACTTATTTCAACCTCCGTTCTTCAAGAAGGTGTAAATCTCCAATATTTTTGCGATAAAATCATTCACTATGGAATTGCGTGGACTCCGGGAGATAACGAACAGCGTGTGGGTCGAATAGACAGAATGTTTAGTAAAATTGAAAAGAAAATTGAGGCGTCCGACAATGCACGTTTACATATTGAATACCCTTATTTGAAAAATACAATTGATCAGGATCAGCTTGTAAACTTTATATATCACAAATATTCGGAGGAAAACCTGATTGATCATTGTCAGCCTTCTTCTACAAAACTTGAGCTGGATTATTTGGACATGAATAAAGAAAACTGGAATGAATATTTCAGGAAACCCGAACCATTAAATAGTATTTATTCTGATCCGTTTCCTGTCCGGGATTGTTATCATAACGGGTCAAACATATTTTATTCATTTGAGGACAAACCAGGGAAAAATGATCTTGCTGAAAAAATCATTAACACATTCAAACAAGAAAAACTAGAAGTTTTTAATCCAATACACAAAGAAAATAATTCAACCAAAAGTGTTGAAATCTGTATTGTAAATAAACTATTCGGAAATGGCAGAAGTCAGCCGGTATTTGTTGAGTTAAACTATAATCCTCTCCTATCCGGACTAGTACAAGAGACGGTTTATGTACTTTCGATGAGAACACCACTCAGCACAAAAAAGGCTGTTGGGAAAGTCGAGGCTGCGTACTACTTGTTCAGAGATATGTATGAAAAAGAATATCTAACGGTCAAATTATGTCTTGACCCGGATCAATCCAATAGTTCCAGGTTTGGAGTATATATGAAAACGGAATTACCCATATTCATAACTGAACCTGACAACCCTTTAAGTAATTATGAAGTTATATCGAGTTTAAATGATTTGGTAGAATGTGCAGATCATATTGAGGAAAAGGTATTTCCAAAACAGGATATTTCTTTGAAAGATTTGTCCATTGAGGGTGCTGAATTAGAATCGACAAAAAACGGGCAACTTCGTTCAGAAAATCACAGTATTTCAGTGCCGGAAAATTGGAAGAAATCAGGAGAATTCATTTTCCTTAAAAACGAAGTGGACAGCAATTCTATGGGGAATCTTAAAGAAACTTTTATCGAAAACCATAAATCATCCTTCTCAAAGTTTTACATAGACTCAAATAATAGACATTGCCACATTATGGCTTATAAAAGTGCTGATGTACAAAATATTGAACGTATATTACTGGAAAGGCTCTTTGAATATTATAACGACAATCGGAAACTATCTTCTTTTTAGGACCTGTGAAAATTAGTAAATTGGGGACTGTTCTTAACAATTTATGCCTTTTTTATACAATAGTTTAGTAAAAATTCTATCAATCTGAGTTCCATACAGATATACCTTTGCGCTTTTGCGTCTTTGCGAGAACGAAAAATTAACGGAGTATTGTTATACAGAACTCCAAAAAAACCCAGCTTCCCCTTTTTCCGTACCTTTGCTTTTTAATGGATATTTTTATGAGCGAACCGAAAAAGCTTTTTCTGCTGGATGGCATGGCATTGATTGCTATGAGCCGTAATCCGCAAATTAACTCCAAAGGGCTGAATACCTCTGCTGTGCTGGGATTTGCCAACACCCTGCTGGAGATATTGAAGAATGAAAAACCTACCCACCTCGGGGTGGCTTTCGACACCATGGCACCTACGCAAAGGCATGAAGATTTTGCCGCTTACAAAGCCAATCGTGAAAAAATGCCCGAAGACATCGCTCTCTCCATTCCTTACGTGAAAGAGCTGCTGGACGCGATGAATATTCCGGTGCTTCTGCTGGATGGCTACGAAGCTGATGATGTGATTGGAACGCTTGCAAAAGAGGCCGAGAAGCAGGGATTTGAAACTTACATGATGACACCGGACAAGGATTTCGGACAACTGGTTTCGGAGAATATTTATATGTACAAACCGGCTCGCAACGGAAAAAACGCAGAGAAATGGGGTCCCAAAGAGGTTTGCGAACGTTATGGTATTGAGCGTCCCGAACAGTTTATCGATATCCTCGGCCTTTGGGGCGATGCCGTGGATAATATTCCGGGGGTACCCGGTATTGGCGAAAAGACTGCTGCAAAGCTAATTGCACAGTTTGGCTCCATCGAAAACCTGTTGGAAAATACTCATCAACTGAAAGGAAAACTTCGTGAAA
>QILJ01000181.1 GCA_003233295.1 Ignavibacteria bacterium
CTTCTATTTTCGCCGATCACCATGATCTGCTCGATGAAAAATGATTCCATCATTTTATTTTCGATAGGCTGCGGCGCTACATATTTTCCGCCGGATGTTTTGAATATTTCCTTAAGTCTATCAGTGATCTTTAAGAATTTTCCATCAATAAATTCTCCTACATCACCAGTATGAAACCAGCCGTCTTCATCAATTACTGTTTTAGTTATCTCGGGACGCTTGTAATAGCCTATCATAACATTATCACCTTTGGCTAAAACTTCTCCATTTTCTGCTATTTTAATTTCAACATTCGGAATTACCGGTCCAACCGACTCAAAATGGTATTCGCCGTCTTCAAAAAGATTAACAGTTAAAACAGGGGATGTTTCCGTTAAACCGTATCCTTGTCTTACCTTAATTCCAGCAGCATTGAATACTTTTGCTAATCTGGGTTGTAATGCTGCTGCACCGGTTACGATGCCTTTAATATTTCCGCCAAGCGCTTCCTGCCACTTAACAAAGACAAGTTTTCTGGCAATAGCTAACTTAAGATTATACCAAGCACTATTTTCACCTTTAACATCATAGTCCAAGCCCAAATTAACCGCCCAGAAGAATATACCCTTTTTTAACCCGGTTAAACTTCTTCCCTTTGATACTATTATTTCATAAAGTTTTTCAAGTAAACGCGGAACAGTATTAAAATATTGCGGTTTGATCTCTTGTAAGTTATCAATAATCTTATCTAGGTTTTCTGCATAATAAATGGAAACACCAACACGCATATAGAAATATGTCAAAGTCCTTTCAAAAATATGACAAAGCGGTAAAAAGCTAAGAGCTTTATCCTCTTTACCATGCGGGACCATCGCAATGCATGACATAATATTACTCACAATATTCTTATGCGAAAGCATTACTCCTTTCTGTTCACCTGTAGTACCTGATGTATAAATTATTGAAGCTAGGTCTGTATCTTTAATTGAAGCTTTCAGTTCTTTTAGTTTTTCCTGTAAGGCAGTATCACCTTTCCTTTTTATCTCGCTCCAATGCGCTGCATTTTCAATCTTATCAAAAGTATATATCTTTTCTAAAGCAGGAATTCTATCTTGAATGTTTTTAATTTTTTGGAGAATATCATCATTTAAAACAAAAACCATTCTGATCTCTGCTTGGTTGAATATGAATTCATATTCTTTCTCACTGATACTTGGATAAATCGGCACATCAACAGCTTTGATTTGCAGACAAGCAAGATCAACAAAATTATATTCCGGACGATTATTAGAGATGATCGCAATTTTATCTCCAGGCTGAATGCCGTATTCTAACAATCCATAACTAATCTGATCTATGTTATCCTGGCTTTCTTGAGCGCTATATTTTTTCCATACTCCATCTACTTTACCGCAAATAGCATCTTCTTGGGGGAAATGTTTAATTTGATACGGCAGCATATCAATTATTAGTTTACACATAATATTTCCTTGCATTATTTCTAAATTACTTTACTTTACTTATAACAGAGTCAGTATGTAATTTTCAGGAGACACAACAATTTACTCAATTACAATTAATGGAGAATTATCTTCATTATAAATCTAATATATAAATAGCGTAGTTCTTTGTCAAGCGTAATTTCGCTATTTTTAATTATTCGCTATTTATTATTCTTTTCCTTATTTTTCTAATCAGCAGAATTTATTTAGAAATAATTTCCTTATTGGATATTATCATTAACATTTTCTTGAGATAGAAGTGAAATTTGATAAAGAAAACTTGAGTTATATACTCGGGCTTAAACTAAAAAAGGCTCGTACAGAAAAAGGGCTGTCTCTTAAAGACCTTGCAGAATTAACGAATTTATCCGTATCATATTTAAGTGAAATTGAGAAAGGTAAAAAATATCCTAAGCCGGAAAAACTGATATCAATTGCGGAAGCACTTGAAATTCCGTTTGAAACGCTTGTGTCACCGAAAGTTGACTCAGATTTGAATCCTCTTCAAGAAGTAATGGATTCAGCAATTTTCAGAGATTTCCCCTTTAAGCTTTTCGGGATTTCATACCGTAATATTTTGGACTTGATAACCAAGGCGCCTCAAAAAGCAAGCGCATTCCTAAAGACTTTTGTTGAGATCAGTCAGATCTATGATGTTCGTGTGGAGCATTTTTTCTTTGCCGCTTTACGTTCATACCAAAAAATGAATATGAATTATTTCCCGGAATTGGAAAAGAGCGCCGAAAAGTTCATTAAAGATAATAACTGGAAAGTTACTGCTAAAATTGAAATGTCAAAATATAAGGACACACTTGAATCAACTTATGGTTACGAAGTAATTGAAGACCCTTTGGATCGATATCCACAGTTGTATAATTTTCGATCATTATATGTTAATTCAAATTCGCCCAAGCTTTTAGTGAATAAAAAACTACTTCCCTCTCAGAAGGCTTTTATTTTCGCAAAAGAAATTGGCTATCGGTATTTAGGATTATCTAGACAAACGGAAACTTCTGACAAAACGAATATCGATTCTTTCGATCAGGTACTGAACAACTTTAAAGCATCATATTTTGCTGGAGCATTGCTGATAAACAAAAAATTGTTGAAAGAAGATCTGAAACTATTTTTCAATCAGCCGAGATGGAGCGGACAAAGATTTTTATCGATCATGAAAAAATATGATGCAACTCCGGAAATGTTCATTTACCGCTTCGGTCATTTAATATATCACCTCTTCGGTATCGGTGAATTTCACTATCTCCGCTTTAACAACAAAGCAGGAACAAATAAATTCAACCTGGTAAAAGAACTCAATATGTCTCCCGTGCTTGCACCCCATAGTATCGGTTTGAACGAGCATTACTGCCGCAGATGGCTTTCGATTGGTTTGTTAAACCAATTAGCAGAAAAGAAGAAACAGATATCGGCTAAGAGCGCACTAGTTGATGTTCAGCGTGCGAAGTTCATTGAAACCAATGCTGAATTTTTTGCCATCTCTCTTGCAAGACCTTTGGCGCTTAGCCCTAATACAAATTCCAGCATGATAATCGGATTTTTAATGAATGACAAATTCAAAAAGAAGGTCAAATTCTGGAACGACCCGGCAATTAAAAACACTCATATAAACGAGACATGCGAGCGATGCGGATTATCGGAGAAGGAATGCAGCGAAAGAGTTGCGCAGCCGATACTTTATGAACAGCACAAATTCCAGAAGTCACGCGAAGAAGCATTAGCTGAACTTATTAAGGAATTAAAGTAACATTTATTGCTACTCTTATTTTAGATTTTTACTAATTCTTTCCAAATACTTTTTATTCAATTCTGCATCCGGGGAATCAATTACGCCAGCTATAATATTACCTTGCCATAGGATATCATATTCACCTTGGTAAGGATCCTTGACATGAATAAATCCTTCCTTAATGTTTTTCGTATCGTTTTTAATTGATACAAAATAATCTTCCAACATTTTTTTGCAGTTTTCAGCATTATTTTTTTGAGTGATAAATATTCTATAGGATATACCGTCAACATTGTAATCAGCGATGAATACTCCAGTTAAAGATTTGTATCCTAGAAAGTTCTTATTTATAAAACGCTCAGAATTATCGACCTTACCTTCTTCAGGAAACAGCATCAATAATTTTGGGAGTTTATTATCCCCCTCAAGATTATCGGCAACTTCTCTGGCTATTCTGAGTAAGAATTCATCAATATTATCAATTTTGAATCCCATCAATTTTACATAATATTTTCCTTTATAAAAATTCAGTACCTTACTTTCGTAATATCCCTGCGCGCCGACATCAACCCAATTCCCCTCTAAAGGTCTTTCATTGCTGTATATCCCAAATGCATCATCTTTATCCGCATGTTTATAAACCTCAATTTTAAGAAACTGCTCTTCATTTCCTTTGTATCTCATCAATTGCAATTCTACAAAATCATATTTCAGATAAGAATCTGCTGCTCCATCAATAATGTCATACAGATTATCCGGATTGTAGATTTCAAGCTCTCCCATCTTTTGATAACCATTTATCTCCGGGAAATAGTTATTACTACCAGCAATTGTTGAGAACACAATCAAAAGTTGTAAAAGAAAGATTTTAAATATCATAATTATTCATCCCTTATTTGCCTTTGGCATATTAAACTAAAAATGTATCCGGTACATTCTGGATATCATAAATGCGCGAAAGTTTAGCTTTAACATCAAAACCGGCTACACAATTTACATTACACACATCGCACTTATCACAAGCTAATTCCGTAATATTGGATTCTTTGAATGTATCTTTTGCATGCAGCAAATTTTTGTAACCGAAAGCGTACATATAACTTCGCATTAATGTCGGGACATCCAGATTGTGCAGACATTGTTCGTCACAAACTCCGCACTGGTTGCAGTATAAGCCTACCATGCCCATTTCTTCGCCAAGCTTAAGATCTTTTATTTCCTGAGATGTTAAAACAATATCTTCCATCACTTCAATATCTTCATTCAGTTGATCGAAAGTTGAGAATCCGGGAATTGTTGTATGAACATTTGGATTCTGCAGTACCCATTTTAATGCTGCTTTCATATTTATTTTATTCTTCTTCTCTTCCCAAAATACGCCGGCTTGAGTTTTCATAGCTACAACGCCAAGTCCGGCTTTAGATGCTTTTTCAATTGCATCGCTTACATCCTTGTAATTTTCTTGTCTAAAATTATAAGAAGTGAGAACAACATCATAGATATCTGCATCAATTGCCGCTTGAATTACTTCCGGTTGATTACGATGCGTAGAAACTCCTAGAAATCTCGCTTTCCCTTCCTTTTTAAGTTTTACCATTGCTTCAAGCATTTCTGCTTCCAGTGTTTCTTCCCTTCCTTTCCTTGAATGAAGGTAAAAGATATCAACGTAATCCATTTGCAGTCTTTTAAGACTAAGTTCAAATTTTTCAAGGAAGTCATGCGCATCCATTGACTTTTCCCATTCACCGCTTTTCTTGTTGAATTTGTTGCCAGGTATCTTAGTCGATATTATGAAACGATCTCTGCTAACATCTTTTAATGTTTTTCCTAGCATTTCTTCATTTCTGCCGCGCTGATAACCATGAGCAGTATCTAAATGAACTATTCCTTTTTCAAGAGCAGCTTTTACAAGATTTGGATTATCAGCATTCATGACTCCCATACTAACTACCGGAAGTTCAAGTCCGGTCCTCCCAAATTTTCGTGTTATGATCTTGGGCTTTTTCGTTTCATCTGATTGTAAAGCACCGTGCAGAATAGATGGCGCTACAGTTAATGTTGCAGCACCGGCAAATCCCTTTCTTAAAAAGTCTCTCCTATCAAATCGATTGATCCTACTTTTCATTGTTATCTCCGTTAAAGTTATGGGGTTTGTCTTTGTTATTTGAACCATATTAAAAAGGTTATACCACCTTATCTAATTTTGTCATCATCACAGAATAATAACTGTAATCCAATCTCATTTCTTCAAGTTTTTCCGGTGTCCACCTAAAGTTTTGTACGATAGCTATTTCACATTTATTGTGTGACCTGTTGCAAGTACACGCCCCCTTTTGTCCAATTCCTTTTCTTAAATCCATTTTACACCGGCTACATTTATATTTTGGTGGTATAACCCGGCTTTTACCGGATTATTATGAATATATCTTAGTTTAGTCCAGAACATCTTTTGATCTCGAATAACTTGATCATCAAACCTTTTCTTCCAAAATTTTCTTTTTCTATCTTCATATTCAATAGCATTTTTTTCAAATACTTCAATCAAATCTTTTCTTTTCATATTTTCTATTATATCCCATGCACTATATTTCTTTATATCACGCATAATATCCGATATAGTACCTTTTGTAGAATCAACATGGACTATCCAATGAAAATGGTTTGGCATAATTACATAAGCAAGTATTTCAAACTGATACTTCTTTTGATAATGCTTAATATTAGATATAAGTGCGTCACAACAATTTGTGTTTTTAAAAGCATTTACAAAGTCAACTACTGTTGTTGTTACAAAGAAAAATGATTCTTCAGTAATATTTGTTCTCCCTCTAAGT
Source organism: Ignavibacteria bacterium (assembly GCA_003233295.1). The sequence continues at coordinate 6,063 of QILJ01000181.1, forward strand.
GCCATTTTGATTTTATTCCTAAGTTCACATTATTAAATTACATAATTTATCAGCCACCGAATGCTTGCCCATTGCTTTGTGGGGTCGGTGGCAGCAGAGGAATTTTGATTATTAGATTCTGAATCAAGTTCAGAATGACATCTCGCACCTTAAGTACAGTCGTGACAAACGTTGTAACCTCAATTAAAATCTACCTTCTGCTAGTAACCGGGTTCCATGATTCAATTACAAAATATGGAGTTTCAATTTCAGGGTCGGGATAGTTTTTACCATTTAGATATTCATCGAACGCTTCAAAGTAATACATAAGTCCGTGAGAATTTAACGGCAAAGTTATTTCGTAAATATCATTTCCGCTCAATTTCATATCCGCGCTCCGCCAATCAATATATGATGGCTGCTCTTTGTAATATACTTTTACCCACTTTATCTTCGATTCGTCAGTTACTTTTGCAGTTAGTTTTACACTGTCCGATGGAATTATAAGATCAGCTAACCTATGCTTAACTACCGGAGGTTCTGTGTCTTCAGTTGCTTTGTGTTCAGGTACTTCCCTTTCTGTGGAAACATCATTTATATTTGACATTTCTTTTTTGATAGTTTCGATATCTGCTCGCAGAAACGGTAGCTGGTCTTTCCATCTATAAGCAATAGTCCTCATTCTCAACTCCTCTAACAGAGGTTTATAATGCCTCTCTCCTGTTTTAGCTAGAGCTTCCCAATGTGCATAAGCTGAGATCATATGCTCAAGAGCGGAAGTCAGCTTTTCTGTATCACCGGCTTTTCTGTAAAACTGCAGATCAATCGCAGCAAGAAATTTTTCACTGTAATACATTGCCAGAGAGGCAAGCATTTCCGCATCCATTTTTATACAATCATATTCTTTGTTTCCTGGCTTAATACTTTTCGATGCGGCAGTAATATATTTCAAAATTTGATCCGCCATTATTTTGAGTTTTTGCGAAATTTGAATAGGAGTGTATCTGCCGGTATAATTCTGCGATAAATATTCATCAACATATTCTTCGGGGCTCATATATGATGCAGAATCGAGCGCTGATATTTTTATAAAGTTATCGATCCCCTTATCAAATCTCGGATCATCAACCGGGTAGTGATTATCTATCCCGTTGCCGGTTTCAAATTCCGGCGCATCCGCTCTGTGATCAACTCCGACACAATGAGTTTGATAAATATAGGGAATAACTCTGCTCATCTCCTGGAACAAACTTAAAACATCTTCGGCAGCATTACCGAAGCGCTTTTCAAACTGATGCATCCAAACTTGCGGATCCATATCCGGGTCGTACGAAAGTCTTCCCCAAAGCAGATTCCAAAACCAATCCTTTTGAAATCCCCACTTAAAATAATCGTGATGAATTTTTGAATTGTCATGCATATAATCATTCATCGGGAAATAAGCCTGCATCGGTTCAATTGTAAAACCTTTTCCATTGGCAAAGTGGAGTGTCTTAACGGTTCTCTTTACATGATCGGCATTTCCCCAGTGAAATATTCTGTGTGTTCCGTTAAATCTTATCTGCCAGATCAACTCGAAGTTCTGCGGACGATCGGAATACTCCTCATACGAATAGCTCAAATGCCACGGTCTCATCCCGGTTATTGCCTGGTACGGCGGTCCGAAATGTTCACCGTTGTATTTTATCTCCAAGTAAAGTTTGCCTGGATAATTCTCTGCCATCGCATCAATCAGTCGCCGCGTGGTGAGCCAGCTTCTGCTGTAAAGGGGCATCCCGATCCGTCCCGACTGCTGGATCCCTTTCAAAAATGTATCTTGGAAAAAGTCCAACCGTTTACCGGATTCTCCAATCCTGAAACCGAATATCCAAAGGTCGGGAATTTCTTTCAAAAGATTGGATGTTACCTCACGGATGTACGCCTCCAGCTCCTCCCCTTTCAATCTTTCGTAAGTTATCTTCGGGTTATCTCTAAATTTTCCGGGTCGCGGCTGCCCGCCAATAAATGATCCGAAATTATAGTTCATTATTCCGACTTTTATCCCCCGTTCCTTTGCCATCTTGACGATTCGTTTCAACTGTGCAAGATTGTCATCACATTCTTTCTTAGACAATCCAATATTCTCAAACTTATCTGACTTAACAAAGTATGCGAAGAAATTGAAGAAGTCCGTATTATTAAGGTCATAAACTCCATGTATATCCAAAAAGTTGAACCGATTGAATGAAAGCTGATCGAGATATTCTTTCCAGAATTCAAGATCATAGAACCACGATTTTTTATCCAATAATGCCTGCGTGTGAAGGAAGGGATTTACACCGCGTATCTCGACATACGGCGTTTCTGTTTTTTCCGAAATCTCTTCAACAATTAATTTATTTAACTTCTTTAATTCCATCTGTTCAACCAGATCATAAACACCGTACATCGTACCCACATCATCACTGCCGAATATAAAGATATTGCTACCTGATTTCCGTATCACATAAGAATTATCTTCAAACGGGACTCTGATTCCATTAGCAAACGCAAGCTCTTTGTTGAGATAATTAGCAATATTGCCTATGTATATTGAAGTTCCCGTTACTTTAGGGTAATCTTTTCTGATGTATAATTCGGAGGAAGTATTGAGTTCAGTTAGATCGGTTCTTAGGACTTCAATCCCATGTTTGATAACTTCGCTTGCATTATTTCTTATCAAAATATTGACAGTTGCATTCTGTGCATCAATTGCTGTAGTGAAAATTAAAGCTGCCACTAGTAATTTAATTGTATTCATAAGTTTTCCAATAGTATTACTTACTCTCATCTTTATGAAATAATGCATTGCTTGGAACTTCTTGTATCTCAATACCAGGACCTTCCCAAGACAAACTCAAAGCTTTTCCTCCGCCATACTGAAAATACTTGAGTATGATCGGGAAGTACCCTCTCTCCAATGACAGCTTAACAGACCTCTCTTTTGCGCCATGTCTGCCGTCATTATTTATAACTTCTTTCCCAATAATATTAAGTCTGCTACCATCGTTCGAATTGAGATAAAAAGTATAGACACCTTTTTCTGGTATTGCTATAAACCCATTAAAAATATATGAGAATTCCTCCTTCCCCTCAGCATCTTTTCCTATTTTAATTTTATCTACAATACCATTAACTAATGCATGTCTATCTTTTAAATCCTCAACTGAAATGACCGGAGTTTCAAAATATTTGTATTGCAGACCTTGTTTCAACTTAGCCGAAACTTTCGGAGCGGATTGATACTCAGTACTGATAAATAGTGCTTCGCTTACATAACTTTGCGGTCTGCTCGGCACATAACCAACTGCTTTTAGCGTGAGAGTCGAATCGATTACTAAAGGTTCAAAATATAGATTTGAATTTAGTGTAGGTATAGTTCCATCTGTTGTATAAAATATTTTTGTTCCTTCAAACGAGGATGTGATTTCCACCGGAATAGATCTGTTGGATATGTATCCTCCGCTCGGTTCAATAATTATTGAAGGTGACGCCTTCTCACCTGTCATAATATCTTCATCCCAATAATTACCGTTAAGCCAAATTCCATCCCATGCTGGGCGCGGTACGTCTTCTGGATTAGGAAAAACATAATCATCTAAACTTTGTAATCGTTTACCCAATTTACTCATGTAAGAATCATATTCTGGTTTTTCTCTAGAAATATTCCATCCGAAATCTGCCGCCATTAAAAAATCGGGAAACCATTCATCTATAATATTTGTGCCCCATTGAACAGCATACAATCCAATAAAATTCTCATGATTTTCGCCTAGTTTTGCCCAGCTAAAAAAATTAATAAAAGCACCTGGATAACTACCTTTGGAGTGAGGTTGATGATGAGTACCTGAACCACCAGCCATAAATACTCTTTGTTCGCTGCCTGGCTTTAATAATTCTGCACCTCCTTGACTGACAAGATATTTATTTTCTGGTGTTATCTTCTCTCCATAGACCCATAGAGTTCGAATCACTCTATCGTAGTATTCCTTAGGAGTCGGAGGTGCATCACTCCAAACCAGCATAT
>QILJ01000417.1 GCA_003233295.1 Ignavibacteria bacterium
TTATAATTTATGTCGGGAATTGCTTCCTTAATATTTCCGTAAGTTATTTTCGCAATGCTGCAGCACTTCCATTCGGGCATTATAATTTCGTATCCGAGTTTTTTGAATATCTCAATACTGTTCTTTAACTCCCCTTCTGTATCATTGAATTGAGCTGAGCAGCCTGTCCACAGAACGATTTTCTTTGAACTAGTTTCTACAACTTGCTGCTCTTTAAGTTTTTTAGAAAATTTCGAGAAATTCCTTCTGCTGTCAATTCCAACTGTATATTCCATTACTTTACGTACCGGGGAAATTGATAATACATTGTTACTAAGTGTTGGTAATTTTGTTGCAAGCTGACTAACGATTTTCCCGTTCTGCAGAATACGTTCGCTTATTTTGTATGGAATTTGTTCATGCAGTTTTTCCTTAGCAAGAATTGCTAATCCCGGAATGTTCACCTCTGTCGGGCAATCGGTCAAACATTGACCGCAATTCAAACAGTAATCCATCACCTTATAAAAATGTTCTGAATTGATCACAGTTAGATCAACTTTGCCCGAGACTATCCCACGCAGAATATTAGCTTTTGCCCTAGCTGTTGCCTCTTCATCTCCCGTAGCGATGAACACCGGACAGTACTCTCTGCACGTACCGCAGCCATGACATTTCTCAATTTCGCTAAGCCAATTGCTGCTGTCAATTTTTGAGTTAGTTATGGTGTACTTATATTGCGGAGTATAACGTAGATTTTCATTCCATTGATATTTTTTAGACGGAACAATAATATCGGGATTCATTATTCTTTCGGGATCAAAAAGTAATTTGATCTCTTCGAAAAGAGATATCAATTTGGGAAATCTTTTGGAAAGATATGGCGTTCGTAACCTGCCGTCACCATGCTCACCGGTCAATGAACCGTTGTATTCAATTACTAATTCAACAAAACTTTCCATAAACTCTTGAGCAGCCTGATATGTTTCTTTATCTTTGAAATCCACCAGCGGTCTTAAATGCAGGTTCCCATCTCCGGCGTGACCATATACAACATACTTGAACGAATATTGATTTAGCAGCTTAGAAATATCTACTAAAAATTTTGGGAACAGATCAGGATGGATTGACGCATCTTCAGTGAAGGGTATAGGTTTTTCGTGATTTGGCATTTTGTTCAGAATTACAGTCGCAGCTTTTCGGACTGTGAAAATACTGGCAATTTCATCTTCATCAGTTGAATAAGCTCCAACTTCTGCTAAACTTTCTTTATTGATCACTTCTATAGATTCTGAGAACTTCGTATTAATTTCATCTTCCGAACTACCCTCAAATTCCACATAGAGAAGATAACGCACATGCTCGGGTAAAAACTTTTTCAATTCCGGTTTGAAACTAAGTGCAAGTTCTATAAATGAATGGTCAACAAATTCAATAGCGGAAGCACTTAACTTACGTAAGTGCTGAACGGCGGTTCCCATTTTTTCTATATCTTCAAAGTAGAAAGAAATAACTCCGCGTTTTGGAAATTTCGGAATGATCTTCAAAACCGCTTCGGTGAAAACTCCTAACGTACCTTCACTCCCTACCATTAGCGAAGCCAAATTTAAATGCGTATCAGTTAAAATATCCCAGACTTGATAACCGTTTGCACTCTTGGTAGTGAAGGTTCTATTTTCTTTAATTGATGAAGCGTAAGATTCCAGAAGTGATTTGGTTTTTTCGTAATACGGACGATGAAAATCATCAAGTGTATTTATTTCCTCAAGCAAGATATTCCGAGCTTTAAATATTTTCCCATTCGAAAGAACAACTGATACTTCATCAACATGCTTATACATATTGCCATGTTTTAGTGTATGCGGTCCTCCGCTGTTGTTACCAAGCATCCCGCCAATCACGCAAACATTCCCGCTGCTCGGATCAGGGGCAAACTTTTTATTCAGACCTTTAATTTTATCTTGTAAATGATTGAGAACGACACCCACTTCACTTTTAACCCTTTCATCACTAAGGATTTCCACATCTGTAAAATTCTTGGTTAAATCGAGGATTACCGCTTCTCCAACAGAGTTTCCAGTCAAACTGGAACCGGCGCCGCGAGGTAAAACAGGGACATTGTATTCACGACAAACGTTAACAACATTAATTATATCATCAACGGTTTCCGGTACAACAACAGCAAGCGGAGATATTTCGTAAAAGCATGCAGCAGTGCTGTAAAGCTGTAATGTTACAACATCCCATCGTACTTTTGAACCGAGTTTCTGCTTTAGTTCGTTTTTCCATTCATCGCTGTGTGTTCGCTTAGTCAATACTGTTGTACCTTTACATCACTTTAAAGATTTTTTACTGACAATAATACATAAAAGCAGATAAAAATTTTGCGAATAAAAAACGGGAAGTCCTGATTTGAACTTCCCGCTAATATTTTTTGTATGTAAGGTTCTTCCATACTTTTAAGAATATACCTCAATACTTAATTCATGACAGTGTTTTATATCACAACAAAATTCAGATCGTTCAAAAAGAAATATTCTTTAATTGTTATTTTAAAAGGTCATTTCGAATTTTTTTCTTATCAATTTTTCCTACACTTGTTTTTGGAATAGCTTCAACAAATGAAATGCTATCGGGAACAGTCCATTTATTAATAGTTCCATTTTGGACAAACTGCTGCAGGAATTCCTGAATGTCACTCTTATCAACTGTTTCCCCTTCCTTCAGCACGATCATTGCATGCGGTCTTTCAGTCCAAACCTCATCGGGAATTCCAACTACAGCAACCTCACTAACTGCGGAGTGCTTACTGATCAAGTTTTCAAGTTCAAGTGACGAGACCCATTCCCCACCTGTTTTGATTACATCTTTAATCCTATCGGTAATTTTAACAAAATTCTGTTCATCAATGTAAGCAACATCCCCTGTATGAAGATATCCGTCTTTCCAAAGTTCCTCGCTCTTTTCCGGTTCTTTAAAATAACCTTCGGTAAGCCAAGGAGTTCTCACTACAATTTCCCCAACAGATTTACCGTCATGCGGTAAAGGTTTTCCCTCTTCGTTTACTATTTTCAACTCAACAAGGGGTATAGGTATCCCCGTTTTTGTTCTGATTTTTACTTGTTCTTCAATTGGTAGATTTCTTCCTTCCCCATTTAAATATGTTAGTGTAAGAACCGGACAAGTCTCGGATAAGCCGTATCCTGTAATAACATCAATACCAAGTTCCAATGTTTTCTGAGCTAATCCCGCGGGTAGTGCCGCTCCGCCTATTACTACTTTCCAATTGGTGAGATCAACTGTTTTAGCAACTGGACTGTTAACAAGCATATGCAAAATTGTAGGTACGCAGTGCGAAAATGTTACCTTTTCTGTAAGGAGTAATTTCATCAGCATCTCCGGCTGATATCGTCCCGGATAAATTTGTTTGACTCCAAGCATTGTAGCTAAATAAGGGATTCCCCATGCATGTACATGAAACATTGGAGTAAGCGGCATATAGTTATCGTTAGATCTGAACCGGCATGCAGAATCATAGCTCCCAATTGTAACTGCTAACCCAAATGTATGTAAGACCAACTGCCGATGAGAAAAATAAACCCCTTTAGGATTTCCGGTGGTTCCTGTAGTATAAAATATTGTAGCAACAGAATTTTCATCAAAGTCCGGGAAATCATATTCATCATTTTCGTTAGCTAGCAGTTCCTCGTATTTGCCTACAATATCGACAGAGGTTTCCGGCAGTTCTTGATAATCAGTAATTGCAACAATTTTCTCTACTGTTTTCATTTCAGCTTTGATGCCCTCAATCAGAGGAAGGAAATCCGTATGAGTAAAAATAATTTTATCCTCAGCGTGATTGATTGTATATAATGCCTGACTTGGCGATAGACGATAGTTTATCGTATGAAGAACCGCCCCGATCATAGGAATAGCAAAATAAAGTTCCAGGTAACGGTGACTGTCAAAATCAATCACTGCAACAGTGTCGCCGGCACTTACTCCTAATTTTGTTAGTGCATTTGCAAGTTTTCTAACCCTGCTGTTTAAGTCGAAATAATTATAACGCATGATATCACGATAAACAATTTCATTCTTAGGTTCGTATTTGAGAGATTGTTCTAAGATTCTTTTTATAAGTAGTGGGTACTCGTAAACGTTTTGAGACTTGGGAAGAATTTTGGTATTCATCTTAATGACCTCCAATATTTTTAGGTATATAGAACACTATAAAATTTAACTTAGTAAATTGTTTATTTAAGTTCAACATATTTACTTTTTATTTAGGGAAACAGCCACCTTGTTCGAAACGTGTGAATACTTTGCCGACCTTTCTCTTAGATATCTACTATGCTTTTTACAAGTTAATATTGATTCAAAAGAAGTTCAAACACAAAAATAAAGGCTGTTCGTTTTAGAGGGAAAACTATGAAAATTTTTCAGACTATTAAAAAAAAATTGTAAGTTTGAATATTATTAACAGCACAAGATATATAAATATGAAAAAATTGTTAAATTCGTTTAACCGTTATACAGTAATGGGAGTTTTTATTGTTTTATTGCTAGCCTTATTTTCTGGATTTTCAGCAGATCAAAAAGAAAAGGAAAAACTACCGAATGTTGTTTTGATCTTTATGGATGATATGGGGTATGGCGATCTGGCAAGCTATGGCGCAATCAATTATGAAACACCAAACCTTGATAAACTGGCAATGGAAGGGATGCGTTTTACTAATTTCTATGCAGCACAAGCCGTTTGCAGCGCTTCACGTGCTGGGCTCCTTACGGGTTGTTATCCTAATCGCATAGGAATTTCAGGTGCACTGATGCCATGGGCAAAAATTGGTCTGTCGGATAAAGAAATGACCATTGCAGAATTGTTAAAGCAAAAAGGTTATGCAACCGGAATGGCAGGCAAATGGCATCTCGGATATCAAAAACAATTTTTACCTCTTCAGCATGGCTTTGATGAATATCTGGGACTTCCATATTCAAACGATATGTGGCCTGTGGATTTTGACGGTACTCCAATAACCAAAAAATCTCCAAAACCATGGAAAGCGAAGTATCCTCAGTTACCTCTTATTGAGGGTAACGAAAAAATTAAAGAAATACGCAATTTGGATGACCAGGGTAGTCTTACGACTATTTATACAGAACGCGCAATTGACTTTATCAAACGAAATAAAGATAAACCTTTTTTCTTTTATCTGGCTCACTCTATGGTTCATGTTCCTCTTGGCGTTTCAGATAAATTTAAAGGGAAAAGCAAACAAGGACTATTCGGCGATGTGATGATGGAGATTGACTGGTCAGTGGGTGAAGTAATGAAAGCCTTAAAAGAAAATGGAGTAGAAGATAATACGCTGGTTATTTTCACAAGTGATAACGGACCTTGGTTGAATTTCGGTAATCATGCCGGATCAGCCGGCGGACTGCGTGAAGGTAAAGGTACCAGCTGGGAAGGCGGACAGAGGGAACCGTGTATAGTCAAATGGTCGGGAGTGGTTCCGGAAGGAGTTATTAATAATAAACTTTCAGCTACCATTGATATATTGCCTACCCTAGCGGCTATCACAGGTTCTGAGTTGCCTGATCATAAGATAGACGGAGTAAATATTTTATCATTGTTCAAAGGAGAAAAGAATGCCAATCCTCGTGATTATTTTTACTATTATTATCGCAAGAATAGTCTGGAAGGTATTCGTATGGGACATTGGAAATTAGTATTACCACACAGTTATAGATCTTACGTAGGTGTGTTGCCAGGTAATGATGGTTTCCCCGGCAAATATGCGAAAGACTCAACTGGATTAGCACTTTACAATTTACGGAGAGACCCAGGTGAACATTATGATGTTAAAGAACTCTATCCGGATGTAGTGGAAGATATTATGGTATTGGTGGAACAAGCGCGTGAAGATCTTGGAGATGAACTTACAGGATATGAAGGAAAGAATCGCAGACCTCCAGGAAGAATTACTGATTAAAGAATCCACTTTCTAAGAAGGTGGACTTGACTTATCCCTAAAAGGGGTTAAAATTTAGGCTCTACTGTTCTTCAATTTACTCAAAGCCTCTCCAATCTAGTGTTATGTCAAGTATTAAACCACGCAAACACAAAAAGTCTTAACCTTAATCCTACTCCCGACTGCAAAACGGCAGGTAAACTTAATTTTTAATCTGTTCTTTTACTTTTTGAGATTAAGGGCAAGAATTTCTCAAAGGGATGCCTTAGGCATAGGGCAACTGGAGTTAACTCAAATTCTCTCTGTTATTGCTTCCTTAATTCACTATGTTAGTGAAAAAACATCAACAACCTTGTGAAGCTTTACACTAAGTAAATAATTACTAAAAACCCCAGCAATCAATTTCAGAGCTGGGGTTTTATTTTGTCATTTTGAAAAATATTTTACTTCAATAGAATCATCTTCTTAACAGAATTGAACTGTTTAGCATTGCCAACCGATTCAGCATTTATTCTGTAAAGATAAACTCCCGAAGCAAGATTACCGGCATTCCATTCCAGTTGATGAACACCTGCAGCTTTTGTTTCATCCACTAGAGTTGTTACCAGTTCGCCAAGTGTATTAAATACTTGCAGCTTAACTTTGCTTTCAGCCGGTAGCGAGAAAGTTATCTTAGTACTAGGATTGAACGGATTAGGATAATTCTGGCTAAGTTCAAACTTCTTAGGCAGAATCTCTTTATCCTCTACACCTACATGAGTACCTTGAATTACCAAATTATCTACTGACCATCCCCAGCTATTTACAAATTGATCGGCAAATAATCTGAATCTGAATAGAACCGTATCACCAGGTGAAAATTTATCCAATAGATTAATGCTGTGGGCTTTATACATTGATTCGGTTCCAGGCTGACCACCGTTATATGCATTCAGCCAATCATTATTCCAGCGTGCGTCATAACCATCCTCAAGAGGAATCCACTCTGTCCCATTATTTCCTTCAACAATTACATAATCCCAGAACTCTGTTTGACCAAATACAGAACCAGGATCACCGATCTCAACAATTGCAATATCGTCATATTCAAGCGTTGCATCGGTAGAAGCTATAACTATTGGAACTCGCAGTAATGCAGTCAGCATACTATTATTCTCATAAGGATGCGGAGAATTTATCGATGCATCTAAAAATCCGGGGTTCACATCAATGTTGAATCCGTTAAGTACAAATTCATCTTCACGGCTTTCAAAATCAGTAGTGTATCCTGGTTCCGGTGCTAATAATTCAACGACATCTACATCTGCCACAGTTGATCTGTATGTTCTTGCATTTTTAAAAGAATTCAGATAAATGGTTGTTGGCTCATAACTTGTAACCGGAATTATAAGCATTGTATCAACAATATTACTTGTTTTTAATGTCATAACATTTTTATCATTCATAACCACGTGGGTTGAATCATAAACCGAGCGTAATGATGCGTTAAGTATTATGCCTGTTACACCTTGATTTGCAGATATGATTCCCGGAGATAACGTTACTACCGGGGGTTTGTGATCGGCTAATTCCGGCAGTGAAACAGACCAGATACCTCTACCATGTGTTGCTACAATAACTTCGTCATCTACAACTCTAATTTCCCAGATTGCAACTTGCGGTAATCCATTGTTTGCTAGATGCCATGATGCACCGCCGTCAGTTGATTCAATCAAACCGATATCCGTGCCCGCCCAGATTATATCAGTGTTATACGGCATAACCGAGACGCAATAAGTTGCAACATTCGGGAATCCGTTTGTACTGGCCGTACCACCAGTGCTGTATCCGGTTATATCTTCCCATGTTTGTCCATAATCGGTAGTTCTTAATATTTTGGGACGTTCTGAAAATGAATAAGTAGCATACGCAGTTGCTTCATCTGTCGGATGTGTGTCTAACCCTGACAAATTGCCCATTGTAACCGTTGTATAATCATTTGTAGGCTGGAACGATATTCCCCCATCTTTGGATACATAAATTCCGTCACTTAAGGCACCAGCCCAAACAACTTGCGGTGACGCAATTGAAGTTGTAACTTGTGCAAAAGAAAAATAACCTGCATTAGCAAATGCTGGAATTTGATATAATGACCAGCTATCGCCAAAGTTTTCACTTCGGTAAACGCCTTCAGTTGTAATTGCAAATAATAAATCCGGATCGCTATATGATTTTGCTATTTTTGAAATAAACGGTGAAACCGCACTATTACCCCAACCGTTAAAACCAACATTTGCGGCAGCAGAAGTATTCCACCCGTCTGTAGTTTTAATGAACCGGTTAAATTGAGAACCTCCTATCATTTTATTGCCGTCCCCATAATGCCAGGATACTTCAAATCCGTCACCACCTATACGATGAGAATACTTCGTTGTTTTATCAGCATCTACATTTGGGGTTGATTCCCAAGTACCATTATCCTGCATACCTCCAAAATATCTGCTTTCTAAAGGTTTTTTATCAACACCATAAAATTGAGAAGTATTGTAACCATTATCACCTATTTCATCAAATGACGCTCCACCGTCATATGAGATAGCAACACCGCCATCGTTACCATTAAGAAAAATGAATTCCTGAGCAGATTCGTTTGTAATATACATAGTTATATTGTGATGATCAGGATGTACATAAGTATCCGTAGGATAGTTACCATAAGCATCGGTTATAGCTACGGTTTGCCTAGTTAATGAAGGTAATTTACCTACTTCAATTCTTAGTAGAATATCCGGTAGATTTTCGGGAACCCATTGCTTACCTGGTATCATTTTAAATCCAACTACGAATGAATTCTCATATTTTAAACCATTGTCTCTTGCAATCTCAGAAGATGAACTTGTTGAATCATAATCTACATTGTTTATAAATATTACATCTCCGCGAGCGACTCCAAGATAAAATTGACCATTACGATAAACATCTGTAAAAGAGCACATTAATTGTTTGTTATTCTTAATATCCCAAACTTCAAATGGAACATTTATATAATCCATATAGAGAAACGTAGTAGCATTGAACATATGTGCTTTTTGAGATTTACCCGGCCCGAATCTTATTTCAATATCGGTCAGTTCAGTATTGATTAAAACCGGTTCACCCCAGAAATCTTCTCCCGTTCCAATTCCGCCGTCTCTTTCCGGTAAACTTAAAGGATTATATGTAAATAAAGTATCAAGATCAGTATCAGTAATATCTGAAATACCAAAAATAGAGTCTGTTGAAATTTCAGATCTCCAAAGATCAATTCCGCCCACATAAACTATACTTTCATCAAAGGGATCAACTCCAATTGTATTGTCATACCACCCTTGATCACCGAGCCATTTTATATCGGTACCATTAGCCTCTTCAACTTCTTTCCAAGTTGTGCCGCCATCAAAAGTTGCAAACATTTTTCCAGATGAAGAATTTACTGAAGCATAAACCTTATTAGTATCAGTAGGTGCTATCGCTATTTCGGCTCTACCGCCGCCTATCTTTGCTTTCTCGGGAAGCACCCAAGTTTCACCGGCATCCCAAGAACGAATAATACCATTGTTAGCCGGAGCAAACAGAGTGTTGAAATTCTGCGGATTAGCTCTAAGGTCTTGAATTCTTCCAGTAAATTTTTCAGTCCAAGTAGCTCCACCGTCAGTGGTTTTGTAAATACCAGTATTGGTTGCAGCAATAACAATATTTTCATTTGACGGATCTATTGCCAGCCTATTAACATATGCAAAGTTAGGATCATCAGCAGTTGATGCTAACTGTGACCATGTTGCACCTCTATCGGTTGTTTTCATTATACCGTTGCCTTCAATAGCATCTGCATTGAAAAATCCTTCACCGGTACCGGCATAAAGAACATCATGATTTGACCCCGCCATCTCCAAGCAGGTAACTGCCAGGTTAGGCAGATCGTCTGTAAGCGGGATCCAGCTTTGTCCGGCATCGGTTGTTTTCCAAACTCCGCCACCGACTGAACCTGCAAACCATGTACTATTAGCAGCATCATCAGGATCAACAACTATTGCCCTTGTCCTTCCGCCAACATTTGCCGGACCGCGTTCAACCCAATTTAGAACCTCTAAAGCAGAA